>NZ_CP156083.1 GCF_039830145.1 Croceibacterium sp. TMG7-5b_MA50
ATGACCCCGCCCCGCCCCCGGCCCGGCAGCGAACAGTTCGACATGTTCCTGCCCTACCTCGCCGACATGCCGCTGCGCGACCAGCGCGAGATGATGGAACGGCCGTTCTTCTCCCTCGCCAAGTCGAAGCGGGTGAAGCCGATCGACTATACCAGCCCGGACGGGAAGCTGTGGGTGCATGTCAGCGCCAATCCCGATTACGGCATGGCGACGATCTGGGACGCCGACATCCTGATCTGGTGCGCCAGCCAGTTGGCCGACCTCGCCCGGCGCGGGGTCAACGACGTGCCGCGCACGCTGCACCTGATGCCGTACGACCTGCTGCGCGCGATCGGCCGCCCGACCACCGGCCGTGCCTACGAGCTGCTGGGCCAGGCGCTGGACCGGCTGGTGGCGACCACCATCAAGACCAACATCCGGGCGGAGAACAGGCGGGAGGCGACGTTCAGCTGGCTGGATGGCTGGACGCAATTGGTGGACGAGAAGACTGAACGCAGCCGCGGCATGACGATCGAGCTGTCCAACTGGTTCTGGGAAGGGGTGATGATGAAGGGCGGGGTGCTCAGCATCGACCGCGCCTATTTCGACATCACCGGCGGGCGCGAACGCTGGCTGTACCGCGTGGCGCGCAAGCATGCCGGCGGGGCAGGGGAGGGGGGCTTTGCCATCTCCATGCCGGTCCTGTTCGAGAAGTCGGGCGCGGAGGGGCAATATCGCCGCTTCAAGTTCGAGATGCTGAAGCTGGCGGAAAAGGACGCGCTGCCCGGCTATACCCTGGCGGTGGAACAGGCCGCGCGCGGCGGCGAGCCGCTGCTGCGCATGACCCGCGTCGATGGGAAGGACGGGGCGGAGCGGCGCCTGCCGGTCGAACGAGCCGGGCCGGCGGGGCAGGGCGGCGATGTTTCCCCGGGGAAACAGGCGCCCGACGTCACGCCCGACTCGGTGCCCGATCTCGTCGATGCCGGCGCGCTGATCCGTGGCGCGGTCAACAGCCTCGCCGACAAGGCGCATCGCGGCCATATGGAGGAGGCGACCATTGCCCATCTGCGGGAGACCTGCCCCGGCTGGGACCTCTATGCCCTCCACGCCGAGTTCGAGCGCTGGGTCGATGCCGATCCAGCCCGCCTGCCCGCCAACTGGCAGAAGGCCTTTATCGGCTGGGTCCGCCGCCATCACGAGAAGCACCGTTCGGCCCTGCGCTGATCGCCCATCCGACAGCGTCCGTTCCCGAAGTGTCGCGTCCGGCGAGGTCGTCGGACATGCTATCTCCCCACCATCGGCCGGTCTGAAGCTTTTCCGGGCATAGCCTGTTGGAACTGATTCAAAGCCCGCCGGCGAATCCGCCCGTCATCGCTCGCCTCGACCTATCGGGAACGGGGAAGGGCCGGCGAACGACACATGAGGAACGCGCATCCGACCTTTCGGGAACGACGCCATCGACCTTTCGCGAACGGATCATCGTTCCTTCGGGAACGCGGCGCAGGCGGTGAAGCGCTGCCTAACTGTTCTAACCTCTCCCCCTAACCCCTCTAACGGGCAGGGGAAGTTGCTTCGCTGGAGTGAATGGGGGAGGGCAGTTCAGCTCAGGCGCAGCGCTCGGTCATGATCCTGACCGGGGCCCAGGAAGCGCACGATCACGATCCCGCCGGCGCCAGCCTCCGCCACCATGTAGAGGATGCCGTAACCGCGCCAGCTGCGCCGCCTGATGCCCTGCTGTTCGTAGCGCGGCACCAGCGGGAACGCGCGGGGCATGGTCGCCAGCCGCCCGGCCTCTGCCCTTAGGTCAGCGACGAAGCTGCGCGCGCGTGCCGGATTATCGCGCGCGATGAACAGCGCGATACGCCGCAGGTCGTCCCGCGCCTGCGGGGTCAGGATCACGGCCATCGAATTGCGTCAGGCGGCGGATGGGTCGCCGGAGGCGGGGAGGGCGGCGATCTCCGCATCAAGGTCGGCGCACACAGCGTCCAGATCCTGACCATGGCCGGCGTCGATATCCGCCAGCCCACGCTCCACCGAGGCGTCCAGCGCGGCGAGCCAGGCGGCCTCGTTCTGCTGTTCGATCCGGTCACGGCGGATCAGGTCGCGGACGTAGTCGCTGGTGCTGGCATAATCACCGTCATCGATGCGCGACTGGACGAATGCGCGCAGCGGATCGGGGAGGGAGATGTTCATGGAAGCCATAACGGCATAATGGCAGAAACTGCCATCGGGTCCAGTGCGAAGCCGCGCGCCCTTGCCTGCCGCCATATCTGACGTATATTACCGTCAGAAACACCGGAACATGCCCGCATGACCATCGCCGCCTATATCGATCACGGCCAGTTCGCGCCCCGCAAGATCGCCGCCGTACTGCGCACCACCAGCGACGAGCTGGCGCGGTCGCTCGGCCTCGGCAAGGATGCGGTGCAGCGCAAGGACCGGATCGCATCCGACCGCACGCAGCGGCGCCTGCGGCACATGGTGGAGATCCTGAACAAGGTGGAGGGCCGCTTCGGGTCCCCCCTGCTGGCCTATGCCTGGTACCGGTCGGAGCCGTTGTCGGGCTTCGACAACCGCACCGCCATGCAATTGGTGCACGAGAACCGGGCGGACGAGGTGCTGCGCTATGTCGATGCGGTGGATGCCGGCGTCTACGCCTGAGTGATGCACTATGCCGGCCTGCTGTACCGGGCGCTGAACCCCGTCTGGGCGCGTCAGCCGCTGTCAGGGGAGGGCGCGGCGCGGTTCGGCGGCAGGTTCAACCGGATCGGCCGTGCGGCGCTGTACACGTCCCTGGCGCCCGATACGACCATTCGGGAAGCGAACCGCGTGGGCGTGCTGCAACCGACCGTCCTGGTGGCCCTGAGGGCCGATATCGGGCCATTGCTGGACGGGACCGATCCCGCCGCGCTGGCAGAGCACGACGCCACGCCGCAGATGCTGGCCGATCCCGCCTGGGCGGAGGCGATGGCGCGCGGCCGCCCGGTGCCGACGCAGGCGCTGGCCGAACGGCTGGTCGCGGCGGGCTTCGCCGGGATGCTGGTGCCAAGCTATGCCCGCGGCGCGCCCGCCGATGCCCTCAACCTGGTCCTGTGGCGCTGGGACGGTGCGCTGACGCTGGTGGATGATGAGGGGCGGCTCAGGTAGGGCAGGGCGGCTGTAGGTGCCGGTCCGTGATCCACGGCGCCCCTCCTCGACCATGGCAGAGCGCCACGCGGTCGTCATCGTCGCGGGCGAGATCGTGCTGCCCCATTTCCCAATAGACTTGGCCGCGCTGGCGCAGGGTCCATTCATCGTCCGGAAAGTCCCGCAGCAGGGCCGTCAAGTCGGTGATCGCGGCGGCGTGGTCGGCGGCGGCCTGTCGCCGGTGGCCCAGCAGATGATGCGCGTGTCCGCGCGCGGCGTGCGCCTCCGCCCGGTCGGCCAGGGTGGTCGCGTCGGCCACCAGCGCGTTGCATCCGGGCAGGGCGGCCTCAGCCGTGATCTCGTCATCGACCCGCAGGCAATCGCCTTTCAAATGGAGACGTACCTCCACGACCAGCAGCGACAGGAACAGGCTGCCAAGCGCACCATTCCAAACGATGGACGTCCAGAAGCGCTTCGGTTGCCGGGCGGAGGAATATTCGCGCACCCGGCCCTGGCCCAGCGGCTCCATCCGGCCGTAGGTCAGGCCCTGCCACACGGTGTAGAGCGGGTAGGCGGCGAACAGCGCCAGGGTGATCATCAGGCCTCTGGGCGAGCGGAACAGGTGATCGGCCGTCGGCGTCCAGATGAACGCCGCCAGTGTCGCAAGCAGCGCCAGCACCCCGAGGCTGCGGGCCAGTTGCGCGCTGTTGCGCCGGAGCCGGTCCTCCGGCGTCGGGGAAACGTTCCGCCGCCTGACCTCGCGCGCGACCTGGCACGCCGGCACGATCGCCAGCGCCGCGAGGCTGATCAGCAGCCAGATTTGGGGCGGGATTGTGTCGGGCACTGCCAAGTGATGCCCCGCGTGCGGCCGGGCCGCAAGCGGGGCGCCATACCTATGCCCGCTCCGCCTCCAGCTGTTCCAGCGATTTGCCTTCGTTGCGGGGCGCCCAGATGAAGCCGATCAGGCCACTGATCGTCAGGAACCCGACCAGGATCCAGGCCAGCGTGGTGAAGCCGGTCGCCGACAGGAACGGCACGAAGAAGCTGAAGACGCCCAGGCAGATGCGGACCACGGCGAACATCACCCCCTGCGCGGTGCTGCGCAGCAGGGTGGGGAACATCTCCGAACTCCATAGCTGGAAGAAGCATTGCGCGCCGAAGCCCTGGCCGACCGCCATCAGGAAGACGTGCAGCAGCGCGATGGGCAGCGTCAGCGGGAAGACCGCCAGCAGCGCCATGCCGATCACCTGGATCAGCGCGGACAGGCCGAACAGCATGCGCTGGTTCACCCGGTCCGAAAACTTCATGAAGATGAAGTAGATGGACGCCATGCCCAGCAGGAAGCTGAGCGCCTGCACCGCCACCGCGACCGTCTGGCTCTGGTCCCCGACGGTGCGCAGGATGTAGGGGAAGAAGAACCCGTTGGTGCCCGCCCACAGGTTCCAGAACAGGTACATGCCCGCCAGGAACGCCATCGACCCGATGTGCTGGCGGGTGAACAGATCGCGCCACGCCCCGCGCGGCGGGCGCGCCGCGTTGGCGCTGGTGACGGCGTTCGCCTCCAGCCAGCGCTTGGACTCGCTCATCCGCGATCGCAGGAAGGTGAGCGCGACGGCCAGGATGGCGAGGTGCGCGAACACGATGCGCGCGCCCAGCAGGCCCAGCGGCTCCAGCACCAGGAACATCAGCAGCACGACGACGGGGCCAAGGTACCACAGCACCTGCGCCACGCCCGAATGCTTGCCGCGCTTGTCGTCGGGCGCCATCTCCGCGATCAGCGACCAGGATGCCGGAATGTCCGCGCCGACCGCTAGGCCGACCAGGAAGAAGCCGATCACGATCATCCAGGCGTTTATCGCGAACACCAGCCACAGCATGCCGAAGGCGTAGAACAGCATGTCGTACTGGTAGATGCGCTTGCGCCCGAACAGGTCGCACAGCCGCCCGCCGATCAGCGCGCCGATCCCTGCGGCGATGGCATTGGGGCCGAACGCGCCGATCAGGCCGATGAGGTCGGTGCTGAGGCCATAGACCTCCACCCACAGCGCCAGCGCGGCGGAGCCGGCGACGATGGAGCCCGCATCGATGTAATTGGCGAGCCCGGCGAGGATGGTGTTCTTCCAGTCCTCCCGCTCGTCAGAAACGCCTGCCATGTCCCGTCCCTCTCCCTTGTATCGTTACGGCCGGCCGCAGCCGTCGCCTTCATCGCCCGCCGCCCAGCGGATCGCGCCGGCGATCATCGCGCGGTGCAGCGGCTCCTCATATGTCTCGGCCTTGTGGCCCAAAGCGGAATAGAACACCCGGCCGCGCCCGATGCAGCGGGTCCAGATGATCGGGTGCGGCGCGCCCATGCGGATGCGTTCGGGCACCAGGTCGTAAGTATCCTCGTCCAGCACGGCCAGGATGCGTGTGTCGTGGCCGGTGGGCACGCGGTCGAACGAATACCATTCGTCCGTCCGGCCCCAGCGTGCGGGCAGGCCCTGCATGGCGGGGTGGGACGGGTCCTCCACCACCACCTCCGCCTGCTGGAACTGCTTGGGCCGGCCGGTATGGCCGATGAACTGCGCGCCGATCAGCGTGTCTGGCCACCAGTCCCAGTCATATTCGGGATCGCCGCCCGCGCCGTGCAGCAGTACCACGCCGCCGCCGCCTTCCACCCACGCCCGGAAGGCGGTGCGCTGTTCGGGCGTGAAGATGTTGCCGCTGGTGGAGTTGAACACGATCGTGGAAAACCGGGCGAGATCGCGCGGGTTCACGATCGCCGCGTTCTCCGTCTGGAACACATCCTTGTCGCCATCACGCACCAATTGGCCGAGCACGCCGTTGGCGGCGTCGATCTGCGCGGGATCGCGGAAGCCGTTGGTCTTGGACAGGACCAGCACCGCGCCGGGGCGGAAGTCGGGCAGTTCAGGCGGCACCTGGTCCATCACCGGCGTCGGCCAGTTCGGCCCGGTGCGGGTCGGGGCAGGTGCCGGGGCAGGGGCAGGGGCAGGGGAGGGCGCAGGCGCGGTTTGGGCGGTGGCGACCAGCAGCGACAGCAGCAGGGACAGGATCATCCCCTCACACCCGGACCAGCCGGACCGCCATCCATGGGCGGCCGGGCAGGGCGATCGTCGGCCGCGCGGGGTCGTGGTAATTGTAGGCGTCCTTTACCGCCATGTCGAAGGTGCCCTCCACCGGCGTCACCGTCATGTTCCAGGTGTCGATGATGTCCGCGCGGTAGGAATGGAGGTTCTCCGTCCCGCGGCCATGGATCGTCACCGGCCATTCGGTCAGCGGCTCCGACCCGAAATATTTGAGGTAATATTCGTTCGGCACCCCGCCGATGCGATAATTCCACAACGGCTGGATCGCGTTAATGCCCGGCGTCGGCCCATCCTCCATGATCTGGCGCAGGAAGGCGAGGCGCGGCGGGCTGGTGCCCTTCAGCGTGCCGCCCTGGCCCAGCCAGGACGTGTCGGCGTTGCGGGTGGAGGAGAACACCTCGCTATGGCCCACATAGGTGCCGCCGATCAGGCCCCACCAGAAGCGTTCCACCATCTCCTCGCCAGACAATTGGCCCCAGCGTTCGGCGATGTCGCCTTCGTACACGACCTCGTCGAAGATGACCGGCTTCAGGATGATGGCCCGGTGCAGTTCGGCGCGGATATCGTCCACCACCGCCGCGCCGTTCTGGACGCTGGCATGGGTGATCCACGGCTTGCGGTGATCGTAATAGGTGTTGATCTGGTGGATGGATCGCAGCCGGTCGTGCGGGTCGGCGGCGACCAGCACTTCGAACAGGTGGTCCCAGTCCGCGATCGTCTTGGTTTCCACATTGTCGTATTCGTTGGCCATCGACCACCAGACATTGCGGTACGCGCCCCACCGCGCGGCGACGTAGCGGACGTAGCGTTCGTCATCGACGCGGGCCATGTCGTTGTAGCCGCGCTTGGTGTCGTAGGGGTGGAACAGGATGATGTCCGCCTGGATGCCCTGCCGGCCCAGGCGCACGATGCGATCCTCGTACCGGCGGAAATAATCGGGGTCGAACCGGGTGGGATCGTAGTCGCGCGGGCCATCGCCGGTGCGCACGAAGGGATTGGTGGCGACCGATTCCACATTGGGAAACACCAGCATCCGCATCTTGTTGAACGGCGCGGCGGCGAGCGTTTCCAGCGTCTGCGCGCATTTGGCGTCCGATTGCAGTGCCCAGCTGTAGCAGGTGGTGCCGATCTGCCGGAACGGCGTGCCGTCCGCATGGGCGAAGTGGTAGCCATCGGGCGTCACCCGCACTGGCCCGTGATTGTCGCCGGTCGCCGCCACGCAGGTGAAGCTGCCCGCCTGCCCGTGCAGCGCGCGATGGTTGCTGTCGCTGCGCCAGGTCCATTCGCCCACATCAGGCGGGCTGAAGCGGATGCGGTAGGTGCCGTCGCCGTCGTAGAAGCCGGGGACGGTGATCGCCTGGTCTTCCCGGCGGAAGGTGGCGGACAGGGTGACGTCGACGAACGGATTGCCGGTGCGCGGCCCGTCCATCACCAGCTCGTGCACGCCCCAGCGTTCGGTCTGCGCCGCGCCCGCGCGGGTCTGCGCCAAAGCCGGGTGCGCGGCCGCGGCGGCGCCCATGGCGGCGCCGGCCTTCAGCATGAACCGTCGTGAAATCGTCATCTGCCTCTCCCCGGTGATCGTGCGCGGATGCTTCGCGCATCCGTCACGTCCGACCCCATCCGCGTCAGACATCATACCTATCCGCGCCACGCAAGGGGCACAAGCGGCTAACTTGCGCTTTGCTTCGTTGTGTCGCCAAACGTAACTAATTGACAGTTGGCGGAACGCGGGCGTAGGTTTTGCCGCATCCGGGACGAGACGATCCCGCCGGCCACGGCCGGGGTGCCGCATGGCGGCCGCCATCAGGAGAGGACACCATGCCGACACTCGCGCTGCTGCACACGTCACCCGTGCTCGCCCCCATGTTCAACGAACTGGCCGCGAAGATCGCGCCGGGGGTGCGCGTGCTGCATTTCGTGGACGAGAGCCTCATCAAGAACACGATCGCGGCCAACCGGCTGGAAAAGCCGACCATGCGCCGGCTGATCGACCTGGTGGGATCGACCTTCGACGCGGGCGCGGACGTGACGCTGGTCACCTGTTCCAGCGTCGGCCCGGCGGTGGAAATGGCGGCGGCGCTGCATGACCAGCCGGTGCTGCGCGTCGATCGCCCCATGGCCGAACAGGCGGTCGCCACGGGTGCGCGGATCGGCGTGCTGGCGACGCTGCCCACCACACTCGCCCCCACGGCCGACCTGGTGCGCCGGGTGGCGGTCGAGCAGGGCAGAGAGGTCGAGATCGTGGAGCATCTGTGCGACGGCGCGTTCGAGGCGGTGATGGCCGGCGACGGCGCCACGCATGACCGCATCGTGGCCGACGCGCTGACGGGCGCGATGCAGGGCATGGACGTCATCGTGCTGGCGCAGGCATCCATGGCCCGCGTGCTGCAGACCCTGCCCGACGGGGCGGTGGCGGCGCCGGTCCTGTCCAGTCCCGAAAGCGGCTTCACCCGCGCGGCCGAGGTGCTGGCCGGTCTGCCCCGATGAAGAAGCGGCATGTCGCGCTGGGTTTCCTGGCGGCGCTGTCGGTCATCACCTTCATCGACCGGATGGCGATCGCCGTCACCGGGCCGACGATCCAGCGCGATCTGAACATCACGCCCGAACAATGGGGCTGGGTGCTCAGCGCCTATGTCATCGCCTATGCGGTGTTCGAGGTGCCGTCGGGCGCGATGGGTGACCGGCACGGCTATCGCAAGGAACTGACCCGGATCACCGTGTGGTGGTCGTTCTTCACTGCGGCGACCGCATTGTGCCGCAATTTCTGGCAGCTGACCGCGGCCCGGTTCCTGTTCGGCCTCGGCGCGGCGGGCGCATACCCCAACATGTCGGGCGTGCTGTACCGCTGGCTGCCGGCGCGCGAACGGGCGCGGGGGCAAGGGGTGATCTGGTCCGCCAGCCGCCTGGGCGGCGCGCTGGCGCCGCTGGTGCTGGTGCCGATGAACGGTGCGCTGGGCTGGCAGGCGGTGTTCGTGATCCTGGGCGTGGTGGGCGCGTTGTGGAGCATCGCCTGGTGGCGCTGGTACCACGACCGCCCGGCCGACCAGCCCGGCATCACTCCTGAAGAGGTGGCGGAGATCGGCAGCGACGAGAGCGGCGGACACAGCGGCACGCCGTGGCGCCGGCTGCTGACCCTGCCGCAGCTCTGGCTGATCTCGCTCGCCTATTGCTTCTACGCCTTCGGCAGCTGGTTCTTCTTCGGCTGGTTCCCGACCTGGATGGTCAGCGGCGCGGGCTTCACCGTGGCGGAGATGGGCCTGTACGGTTCCATCCCGTTCCTGCTGGGCATCGTCAGCAACCTGGTGGGCGGCGTGCTGTGCGACCGGCTGGGCCAGCGCATCGGATTGCGCAACGCCTATCGCCTGATCGCCTGCACCTGCCTGACGATCACCGCCGCGCTGCTGTTCGCCATGAGCCTTGCCACCGGCAAGCTGGCGATCGTGGTGCTGGCAGGCGCCGCTTTCGCCGTCATGGACCTGATGCTGCCCGCCGCCTGGGCGATGTGCATGTCGATCGGCGGGCGGTACGGCGGCACGGCGACCGGCTTCATGAACACGGCGGGCAACCTCGGCGGCTTCGTCTGCACGGTCGCCATCGGCTACGTCATCGCGGCGACCGGCAATTACGACGTGCCCGTACGCGGCGTCGCCGCCATGGTGCTGCTATCGGCCGGACTGTTCGCCCTGATCGACTGCACGAAGGGTTTCGACCAGAAGACCCCGCCGGCACCGGTGGCGGCGGTGTAGCATTGACTGTGCCGAAGGCCGGTTTGGGTGGAGAGCGGTAGTTGCTTTCTAGCCGCGGCGTCTTGATCCTCCCCATGCTGCGCATGGGGAGGACTGAAGGTCCGCTTCGGAGCGAACCCGGCGCCCGCGCCTCGCCTACAGGCTGAAGCGCACGCCGAACTGGTACGACCGGTCGAGCTGGTTCGACAGAGCGGGGATGCCCGGGTTGTCGTAATACTGGTCGATATAGGACTTCAGGATGTTCACCATGTCGAACTTCAGCGTGACCCGTTCGGTCAGGGCGTAGGAGGCGGAGAAGTCCAGCGCCTCCCGCGGGGCGATCCAGAAGGTGCGCCCGGCGGCATCCGCCGAATTGGACTGCACCGCCCGGCTGCGCCAGTTGTACGAGGCGTAGAGCGACAGCGGCCCCCGGTCGTAGATGCCGGTGACGTTGAACGAATGGCGCGACAGCTGGTCCGCCGGCACGCGGTTCGCCTGACCCTGCACCTCCAGCGCGCTGTCCACGAAGGTGTAGGCGCCGCGCACGCCCAGCCCGCTGAGGATGCCGGGCAGGAAGTCGAAGAATTGCTGGTACGATGCCTCCACCCCGCGGATGCGCCCGTCATTGGCGTTGCGCGGGCGGTTGATGAGGAACACCTGCCCGTCAATCGTCTCCTCGTCCCGGAATTCCTGGATGAAGCCGTTCACGTCCTTCTGGAACAGCGACACGGCGATGTAATCCGCATCGTTGAAGTAATATTCCAGCGACAGGTCGTACTGGTCCGCCTCCGTCGCGCGCAAATCCGGGTTGCCGCCGCTGCCGGTGAGGTTCGGCACGCTCAGCACCAAAGCGGGCGACAATTGGCCGAATTCGGGCCGGGTCATCGCCTTGGAATAGGCGAGGCGCAGGAACAGGTCGGGCGTGAAGCTGGCGCGGACGTTCACCGATGGCAGCCAGTTGGTGTAGGGCGATCCGCCCGCGATCTGTTCCAGCACGCCGGCCGCGTTGCGCTGGTACACGCGCTGCACGCCGTCGGTCCGCACCGCGCGCAGGCCCAGATTGCCGTCGATCGGCAACGTGCCCGCGTCGAAGGCGAACTGCGCCTGGACATATCCCGCCAGCGTCTTTTCCCGGTAGTCGTAATTGCCGGTCAGCGGGAACTCTGGATCCTCCAGCGGCTGGTTCGCCAATTGCCGGGTAAAGCGCTTGTCATCGAGGTAGATGTCGTTGATCGCCAGCCATTGATTGGTGGAGGCGCGCTGCCCGCCGCGGAACAGCCGGTCGGGCGTCGGCTCCGCCACATTGGCGAAGGGCTGCGCCAGCGTGACGTTGCGGCTGACGCTGTAGACATCGTAGATCGCGCGGTGATCGGTCCAGCGCGCGCCCGCCAGCAGGGCGGTGATCGGGCCGCCATCGACCTCGTACTTGACGTCGAACCGGGCTGACGGCTGCTTGCCCGATGCATCTGTGGCGAGGTCGTTGTACGATGCCGCGCCATAGGCGGCGGGATCGGTCAGGTTGACGCCGCTGGTGGTGAAGTCGGGCGCCACGCCCCCCAGGTCGATCCCCGCCTCCGCCGCGCGGGTGTTGACCACGATGCTGCGCGAATAGAACGGCCCGCGGCTGTCGGTGTAGGCGAACTGGCCCGACACCAGCCACGGCCCGCTCTCCCACTCCGCGCTGATCGCGCCGTGATACGTGTCGTACGGGTTCTCCGTCGCGCCGGTCTGCGAACGGAGCAGCGGGTTCACGTAGCTGTAGGTGTCGGGGATGGCGGTCCCCGGCTTGAACGCCCCCACCGCGCCGCCGCGCGTCTGCCCGTCGGTCTGCACGGTCAGCTGCTGCGTCGCCGACCGGCCGTTGGAATGGGTGTAGAGCCCGTCCAGCGACAGGGTGAATTCGGGCACCGGGCGCCACTGGACGGAGGAATAGAGCGCCGCGCGGGTGCGCTCGCCCGTCTCGTACCGGGCGCGCACCTGGCCGGGGATCGTCACCCGGTCCGCCGCCTGCCCGCGCACCCCGTTGCCGTTCACGTCGAACAAAGCGGTGTTATCGGCATAGGCGTTGGTGGAGGTCTGGTAGCCGGCGGAGTAGAAATCCTCGTACTGACCGCCGACCATCAGGCCCAGCTCGCCCGAACCGACCTGCACGATGTCCGACACGATCGCCGACAGGCGCGGGGCCGCCCGGTCGGAGAACTCCGAATAGCTGGCGGTGGCGGTGGCGGCGAGATGGAACCCGTCATGGTCGAAGGCGCGCGCGGTGCGGATGTTGATGAGGCCGCCAAGCCCGCCCTCGATCTGGTCGGAGGTCGCGGTCTTGAACACGTCCACGCCCGACAGCAGGTCGGCCGAGAAGTCGAGCAGCAGGGCGGAGCGGTTGGTGGTGGAGAAGATCTGCCGGTCATTGACCGTGGTCATCACCTGCTTCAGCCCCTTCACGACATAGGCATTGCCTTCGCCACGGGTGTTGCGGGCGACCTGCACGCCGGGGATGCGTTGCAGCGTTTCGGCGATGTTGGTGTCGGGCAGGCGGCCCAGATCCTCCGCCAGGATGGAGTCCTGGATCTGGTCGGAATTGCGCTTCGCCTGCGCCGAATTGGCCAGCGTCGCGCGAATGCCGGTGACGACGATCTCGTTCCCGGTGGCGGGCGGGGCATCCTGCGCGATGGCGGGCACGGCGCAGGTGGTCAGCAGGGCGGTGGCGCCCAGCAGGTCCCTGTTGGTCAGCATTGTCTCTCTCCCTTTTGTTCTTGTGGGGCGCGGGCCGGTTATTCCAGCCGCACGGAATCGATCGCAGTGGCGGGGCCGGGGTCGAGCCGCAGCTCCAGCCGGTAGCGGCCCGCATTGACGAAGCCGGGGGTCTGCAGCGCCAGTTCCTGCCAGTCGGCGCCGGGGGTCAGGCTGACCAGCATGGTGGCGACGGCGATGCCGCTGTCGTCCACCAGCGCCAATTGCCCGCTGCGCGCGCCTTCGGCCTGGTAGCGCAGGGTGGCGGTGCGGCGGCCGGCGGCGCCGGTCTCCACCGTCCAGCCGATACCCGCCGCGCCATCGGCCAGCGCGACATAGCCGGGGCCGGAATGGCCGCGCAGCCGGGTGTCGATGGCGCCACCGGTCCGCTCCACCCCGTCGGCCTCCGCCTCGTTCAGGGTCCGGTCGCGGGCGAAGGTGAAATTGCCGGGCGTGTAGGGGCTGGGCAAATCGCGGCGGATCAGCGTGGGGCGGCCGAACGGCACGTCGGCCCGCTGCCCCGCCGCCACCCGGCGCATGGCGAAGGTCACGGGGGTGGTCGTGCCCCGCCGGTCGATCATCGCGGCGGCGAGGTCGGTCGCCTGCCAGCCGTCGGGCACCGTGCCATCGGTCAGCGCCTGATACAGCACCACGTCCACCGCCGGGAACAGCGTCGCCATGTCGTCGCGCTCGCGGAGCGGGCGGATCACCTCGCTGTCCAGCAGGGCCGGGGGCAGGGTGGTCCAGTTCAGGCCCGGCGCGGCGGGGGCGCCATTGTCGGCGAAGCGGTCCAGCACGGCGGCATCCGCCCCGTGGAATGCACGCAACAGGTCGCTGCCCGGCAGGCCGTCCGACTGGACCGGCGGCAGCACCGCCCGGTCCACCGGCGTGACCGCGATGGCGGAGATCACCGCCTGCCCCGCGCGCACTTCAGGGAAATGGACCCGCAGCTCGCCGCCGGTGACGTCCGCCTCCACCGTGCGGACCAGCGCGCGGTTGAAGCCGGCTTCCCCAAAGATATCGAGGTCGTCGATCAGCGTGGTGCCGTTCACCGCCACGTCGAACACGCGCCAGCCGCGCGCGTCGATCCCGGCGCGGCCGTACCACGGCTCCACGAAGTGCAGCTCCACGCGGTAGCGGCCGTCGGGCACGCTGAAGCGGTATTGCAGCCGGTCTCGGCCATAGCGGATGGCGGTGTAGAGGCCGGGCGCATCGCTGCCCGCGACGGGATCGAACACCGGGCGCCGGCTGCCGAGCAGCGGGTCGAGGCCCGGATGCTCCCCGGCCCAGCTCTGCCAGCCCCAGCGGCGGTCGGCGTCCCAGATGGCGTCGCCCTGCCAGACATGCCCGGCAGGATCGACCACGCGGTTGCCGCCGGCATTGACGCGGTACAGCGCAGGATCGCGGACATCGGGCGCAGGCGGTGCGGGTGGTGGCGTCACACCGGGCGCGGGCGGCAGATTGTGCAGCGTAATTACGTCGCTGGCGGCCGATTTGCCGTCCAGCACGCAATCGGCGCGCAGCGTGGCATAGCGCACCGGCACCTCGTTCCAGACGAAGCGCCCGTCCGCGTCGCGTTCCCGCCGGCCCAGCGGCACGGCGCCCGCCGCATCGTTGAACAGGTCCACCGCCGGGCAATTGGAATAGACCTCAATGCCGGAGTAAGTGCCCGCCTGCTGCCAGCGGTCGGGCCAGCTATGCGACACGATATAGGCCATCGGCGCGTCGGAGGCCGGCACGTTCAGCGCGCGGTACATGTAGAACGCATCCGTGGGCTCGCCCCACAGGGTCATCAGCCCCTTGTTGTTGGCGGGGCCGATATGATCGAGCGGGCGCACCCCGTCCCAGATCTGCGTGCCGTCGCCGCGCATCGGGCGGCCGGGGTTCTCGTGCGTGCCGAGCAGCCAGTGGAAATAGCCGATCGCCCGGTCGCCGACGCTGTTCGCCAGCCGCGCCTTCAGGTGCATTAGGTTCGTGAAGTGCTCCTCCGACGTGGGCGGCTGGGCGCGGTGGGGCGCCTCGTCATGCAGGCCCAGCGAACGCCAGCCGCCGAATTCGCCGACCAGCCCCTGCTTCGCCAGCTCGGCGGCGAATTGGGTGGGGTCGCCGCCATAGGTGCCGGACCAGTTCTGCGGCACGTTCCAGTCCGCGCCCTCGCCGCCGTTGCAGGTGACGACCAGCCGGCTGGTGGAGGCGGTCGGGTCCAGTTCGCGGATCAGCGCCACCATCTCGCCCGCGAAGGGGGCGGGCAGGCGGCTTTCGTTCTGCAGGCCCCACAGGAACACCGCCGGATTGTTCCGCCGTTCGCGCACCCAATCGGCCAGCAGGGTGCGGAAATTGTCACGAAATGCCTGGTTGTCGAACCAGATGTGGGCGCTGAATTGCGGCCACCACATCGTGCCGCCCTCCGCCAGCTTCTGCCCGTAGCGGAGGTTGTGCGGGTAATGCGCGTCGCGCCAGGCGTTGAACCCGGCGGCGCGCGCCTGCGCCACGCGAGCATCGACCTGTTCGGGGGCGAAGGCGTGCGATCCGCCCAGCAGATGCTCGTATTCGGCGACCCCGCGCAGGAACAGCGGGTCGCCATTCACCAGCAGGCGGCGCTGACCGGCCTCGTCAGACACGATGCGGACGTCGCGGATGCCGAAGGGGGTGGCGCTCTCGTCGATGACGGTGTGGCCTTCGCGCAGCCGCACGCGCAAAGTGTGGAGGTAGGGGTCGGCGGGCGACCACAGGCGCGGGCGGGCGATGGCGGGCAGGGGCCGGTCGGCGGTGAGTTCCTGCCCCGGCGCCAGCGTCTCGCGGAAGCGGGTGGCGGCAACCTCCCGGCCATCCTTGTCGACCAGCGCCAGCTCGACCTCGACATTGCGGGCCCGGTCGGTGCGGTTCTGCAATTCCACCCGGCCGGTCAGCTGCGCGGCGTCGCGGGTGATCGCGTCGGGGGCGCCCCAGGCATAGGCGCCGTGCGGGCGGACGCGGACGGCGTGGGATCGCACCAGATGCACCGGGCGGAAGATGCCGAAGGGCTGCGACCCTTCGGCAAAGCCGTTCTCCGGCTGGTCGTCGCCCGACACCCATGGCAGGTCGGTGATGCCCGCCGGGTGATCGACGCGCACGGCGACGGCGTTCTCCCCGCCGCGCACGGCATCGGTGATGTCCACCTCCCACCCGGTCAGCCCGCCGGCATGGCGGCCGACCTCCCGCCCGTTGACCCAGACGGTGGCGTAGCTGTTCACCCCTTCGAACCGCAGCGCGATCCGCTCGTCCCCGGCGGGCGCAGCGATGGGCAAGGCGGTGCGGTACCATGCGACGCCATGCCGCGCGCCGACGCGCAATTGCCGGTTGTAGTGGTAGCCCTGCCAATTGTGCGGCACGCCGACGGCCTGCCATTCGGCGGTATCGGCGGAGAGGTAGGCGGCGGCGGGCTGTTCCTGCGCCGTATCGTCGAGCACGACCGAATGCCACTGCGCCTCTACCGGGCGGCTGTCCTCGGCATGGGCCACGCCAGCCAGCAGGGCAGCGGCGATGAACGCTGCGATCCGCACCAGCAGCGCCATCAGTCGGTGTGCTCCGTCAGGCGGAAGATCCGCTCCATCGGGTGCCACGTGCCGTCCGGCCCGGCGGCGGGGATCGGTTGCTGGAACGCCTTCATCTTCGCCACCCAGGCGATCACCGCCGGGTTCGCGGCATCGGCGGCGGCCTTCGCCTCGTCCGAATAGCTGTCGTCCGCCTCGATCACCATGAACAGTCGGTTGCCCGCGCGGTAGATCTCCATCTGGGTGATCCCGGCATCGCGGATCGACCGGCTGACGGCGGGGTCGGTGTTGCCGACCCGGTGCCAATGTTCATATTCGGCGATCAGCGCGGCATCGTCGACCAGGTCCAGCGCCAGGCAGATGCGGGTCACGAATTGCTCCACCCGCCGTCGATCACGTTGACCGTCCCGGTGGTGTAGGATGACAGGTCGCTGGCAAGGTACAGCGCCAGTTCCGCGATCTCCTTCGTGCTGCCGAGGCGACCCATCGGCTGGCGCGCCACGAAGTCGGCCCGCGCCTTCTCCGCATCGCCCGTCGCCGCCATCCGGTCGTTCAGCGAAGGGGACTGCACGGTGCCCGGGCAGATCGCGTTGCAGCGGATGCCGTCGCCCACGAAATCCTGCGCGACCGACTTGGTAAGGCCGATCACCGCCGCCTTCGACGCACAATAGACGAAGCGGTTGGGCACCGCGATCACCGACCCGGCGACCGACGACATGTTGACGATCGACCCGCCGCCCCCTTCGATCATGCCCGGCAGCACCGCGCGGATCAGGCGGTAGGCGGAGCGGACATTGAGGTCGAAGGAGAAGTCGAAATCCGCCTCCTCCGTCGTCAGGATGGTGCCCGCATGGACGAAGCCGGCACAGTTGAACAGGATGTCCACCGGGCCGACGTCACCGGCGAAGCGCGCGATGGCATCGCCGTCGGTCAGGTCCAGCACATGCGTCTCGCACCCGTCCAGCGTGGCGAGCGTGTCCGCGTTGATGTCGGCGGCGATCACGCGCGCGCCTTCCGCCACGAACAGTTCGGCACTGGCGCGGCCGATGCCCTGGCCGGCGGCGGTGATGATGGCGGTCTTGCCCTGGAGGCGCATGGGGAGGCTTTCCTATGTCGTGGGAACGGGGGCGTCGGGCCGGATCAGGCCGGCCGCGCGAAGGTCGCGCCACAGCGTGGGCGGAATGGCGGTGTCCATCAGCGCCACCGCCTGCGCCACCTGGGCGGCGCTGTTCATACCGGGGATGACCGACACGACCTGGGGGTGGGCAAGGGGGAATTGCAGCGCCGCGGCGGCGAGCGGCACGCGGTGGGCGGCGCAGATATCCTCGATCCCGCCGACCCGCTCCACGATGGCGGGCGGGGCGGGCTGGTAATCGTAATGGACCGGCTCGCCACCGCGCACGCCCTTCGCCAGGATGCCCGAATTGTACGGGCCGCCCAGCACGATCTTCACGTCGCGCGTCTCGCACAGCGGCAGGAAGGTTTCGAGCGCGTCCTGTTCCAGCAGGGTGTAGCGGCCGGCCAGCAGCACCACGTCGATCTCGCCGACGGCCAGCACCTCCTCGCACACCTGCCATTCGTTGACGCCGAGGCCGATGGCCCCGACCATGCCCGCGGCGCGTAGCTGGCGCAGCGCGCGGTAGCCGCCTTCCATGAACTCGGCGAGGCGGCGCTGGTGGTCGTCGCCATGCGCCATGCGGCCGATGTCATGCGCGTAGAGGATATCCACCCGGTCCCGCCGCAGCCGGGCGAGGCTCCCCTCCACCGACCGCATCACCGCGTCGTAGGTGTAGTCGAACACGCTTTCGTACGGTTCGGGCGTGACGAAGGCCTGCCGCTGCGCCGTCAGGTCCGTGCCGGGGGGCACCGGGTCCAGCCGGCGGCCGACCTTGGTGGAGATGATCGCGGTCTGCTGCGGATCCAGCTCGGCCAGCGCCGCGCCTAGCCGCTTCTCGCTGAGGCCGAAGCCGTAATGCGGCGCGGTGTCGAAATACCGCAGCCCGGCATTCCACGCGGCGGCGACCGCGTCATGCGCGTCCACATCGGGGAGCGCGCGATAGAGGTTGCCGATCGATGCCGCGCCGAAGCCGAGCCGTCCCAGGGCGGTAAGATCGACCATGCGCGCTGCTGAAACTCCGGCGTGACTCTCTAGCTGCCGGCTAACTCATAATACATCATACGTCAATTCACTCAGCGGAAGTCTTCGCCGCCCGCCGCCTGGCCCAGGAGCTTTCGATGTGGTCGCGCATCGCCTTCCTCGCGGCGGGGCCGTTGCCCTTGACGATGGCGTTGTAGATCTCCTCGTGCGCGACATGAGTGGCGCGGATGTGTTCGATGTTCAGCCGCCCACTGTAATCGTGGTTGCGCAGCGCCTCCGACTGGAGGCCGTCGATCACCGCCTTGCTCAGCTTGTCGCCGGAGATGCGCATGATGATGTCGTGGAACATCACATCCTCGTGCACATAGGCGGCGGGGTGGGGGATCAGGCTTTCGAGCTTCGCCATCTGCTCGCCCAGTTCCGCCAGCTCCTCGTCCGACCGCCGCTCCGCCGCCTTGTAGGTCATCTGCCCTTCCAGGAGGGAGCGGATCTCCGACAGGTTGTCGAGATAGCTGAGCCCGTCCTCCCGCTGGAACAGCGCCGCCAGGATCAGCGGGTCGAGCATGTCCCAGCCGCCGGAATCGCGCACGATCGTGCCGCGTCCCTGCTGCGACACGACCAGCCCCTTCTCCGTCAGGGCCATTGTCGCCTCCCGCACGACGGTGCGGCTGACGCCGTACATGTCGCCCAGCATGCCTTCGGGCGGCAGGGCGGTGCCCGCGGGGTAGGTTTCGGTGACGATCGCCTTCACGATATCCTCGACCACCGCCTCCGCCAGGCGGGGCCGCCGCCGGATGCGCAGCGAATCTGGGGCGGGCTTCTCGTACATGGCGGTGGGTCTCTTCACGGGCGGATGGCTCCTCCCCACCTGCCCATGCAAATGCGGCTTCGTCAACGTCTTGCCAAGGACAAAGATAATACATAATACCTTTACTCAAGCCGTTCAGTGCGGCTGCGGGAGGGGGTTCGGCATGAAGGTCACCGGCTACAGGAGCCTGGTCACGTCGCACGACTGGCGGCGCCCGGTCGGGGATGCGAACGGCACCATCGCCTCCGGCATCACGGAAGTGCCGGTCCTGATCCTGGAAACGGATGGCGGGCTGGAGGGCGTGGGCCTGGGCCAGCATGGGGAGATCGCCCGCGTGTTCCCCGCGGTGGAAGGGCAGGACCCGCGCGCGGCGCCAGCCCTCTACGACAGCATGCTGGGCCATGTGTTCAAGAGCGGCCATGCCGGGCAGACCTATGGCGCGATCGCGGCGATCGACATGGCGCTGTGGGACCTGAAGGCGAAGATGGCGGGGGAGCCGCTGTGGCGCACGCTGGGCGCCGCCGACAGGTTCGTGCGCGGCTACGCCTCCGGCCTGTGCTATGGCCTGGATGACGATGCCTTCGCCGCGCTGTATGGCGAATGGGCCGAACGGGGCTTCCATTCGGCAAAGATCAAGGGGGGCAAGGATCTGGCGCGCGACATCCGCCGGCTGAAGATCGTGCAGGGCATCATGGCCCGCAACAACCCCGTCCCCGCGCTGATGCTGGACGTCAACGAAAGCTGGAACCGCAAGCAGGCGATCCGCCACCTCGCCGCGATCGAGGCGGCGGGGATCGACCTCACCTGGATCGAGGAGCCGGTGCGCCGGTGGGACGCCGCCGGCCACGCGGCGATCACCCGCGCCGCCCGCCCGGCGGTCGCCACGGGTGAGAACCTGACCGGGCTGGAGCAGTTCGCCCCGTTGTTCGACGCGGGCGCGGTGGACGTGGTGCAGGCGGGCAGCGTGTGGGGCATCACCCATTTCACCCGCGTCGCCATCGCCGCCCATGTGCGCGACCTGCCGGTCTCCCCCGTCGGCTATGACTGCAACCCGGCCGCCCATGCGGCGGCGGCGGTGCCCAACATGATCGGGCTGGAGGTGCAGGACTTCCACTGGCCCGCCGGCCTCGACGTCGATCAGCAGATCGCCGATGGCGGGGTCGTGCTGGGCGACCGGCCGGGCCTGGGGATCGAGGTGGACGAGGCGGCGATCGCCGGCCATCGCGCCGAAGGGACCTGGAACGTCGCCGGTGGGCCGCATCGCCGCCCGCGTGACGCCGGCCTGAGGCTGGTGCCCGACACCGGACCGGCGCTGCCATGAGCGGCGGTGTGACGGCGATGGCGGGCGACCCGGTCGCGGCGCGTCAGCCCGCCTTTGTGGAGGGCGCGGCCCGGCGGCGGCTGCAGATCTCCCTGATGGTCAATTTCTTCCTGCTGATGGCGCTCTACAGCGGGGTGCTGGGCGTGTTGCTGCCCAACCAGATCGCGGAGCTGGATGCGGGCAACAAGGCCAACAACCTGGCGCTGCTGTTCGCCATCACCTCCATCTTCTCCACGCTGGCGACCCCCATCGCCGGCGCCCTGTCGGACCGGACGCGCAGCCGCTGGGGCCGGCGCACGCCGTGGATCGCGATCGGTTCGCTGGTGGGATCGCTGGCGCTGTTCGGCGTATCGTGGATGACCAGCTTCTGGTCGCTGATGGTGCTGTGGGTGATGGCGGCGATCGCCTACAATTCCATGCAGCCGGCGATGACCACGCTGATCGCCGATCGCTTCCCGCCCGAAGTGCGCGGCGGCGTGTCGGGCATCGTCGGCGCGGGGATCACCGCCGGGCTGACCGCGGGCACGGTGACGGCGGGCTATCTGGCAGGGCGGGCCATGCTCGCCTACGGCCTGTTCGCCGCCGCCATCGCGGTTTCCTGCCTCGCCTTCGTGGCGCTGAACCGCGAACCGCCGAGCGATGCCATGCCGCGCCGGCCGATCCGCTGGGGGGAGTTCCTGCGCGGCTTCTGGATCAGCCCCCGCCAGCATCCTGACTTCGCCTGGGCCTTCGCCAGCCGCTTCACCATCTACATGGGGTATCAGGCGGTCGCGGCGTACCTGCTGTATATCCTGCGCGATTACATCCGGCTGGGCGACGGGGAATCGAACATCGCCATCGCCAACATGGCGATCATCACGCTGGTGACGCTGGTCGCATCGGCGCTGCTGTCAGGCTGGTGGTCGGACCGGGTGCAGCGGCGCAAGCCCTTCGTCATCGCTGGCAGCCTGATCATGGGATGCGCCATGGTGGCGCCGCTGGCCGCGCCATCCATGGCGGGCATGTGGGCGTATGCCGCGATCATCGGGGTCGGATACGGCATGTTCATGTCGATCGACATCGCGCTGATGACGCAGGTCCTGCCGCAGAGCGTGGCGGGGGACGAGGGGCGCGACCTGGGCGTGCTGACCACCGCGGTCAACATCCCGCAGATCATCAGCCCGGTGATGGCCGCCGCGCTGCTGGGCCTGACCGATGGCGATTACCGGGCGATCTTCTGGGCGGCGATCATCTTCGTGTTCGGCAGCGCCTTGTGTGTCATCCCGATACGCTCTGTGCGGTAGACATATTACGTATTACATCATTTGACATTGCGAGAAACTTCGCGCAGAAAGCACTCACAAGATAATAGTCAGGGATGGGAGTTGTCATGGCACAGGTGAGTGCACGTGCGCGTCGCGCGCTGCTGGTCGCAACCGCAATCCCGGCGCTCGGCTGGTCCGGCGCCGTCGGGGCGCAGGTGATCCAGCCCGCCCGGCAGAGCGAGGCGGCCCCGGTCGATGCGGAAGGGACGGAGATCATCGTCACCGGCATCCGCGCCGCCGAACGCGCCGCCATCGACATCAAGCGCAATTCGGTCGTGGTGGTCGATTCCATCGTGGCGGAGGATCTGGGCAAGCTGCCCGACAACAATGTGGCGGAATCGCTGCAGCGCATCCCCGGCGTCACCATCGAGCGCAACCGGGGCGAGGGCCGCTTCGTCACCGTCCGCGGCTTCGGGCCCAAGTTCAACGCGGTGACGGTGAACGGCCGCACGCTGGCGACCGACAATAATGGCCGCGAATTCAGCTTCGACGTGATCCCGTCGGAGATCATCACCGGGGCGGACGTGTACAAGTCCCCGCAGGCCAGCATCAACGGCGCCTCCATCGGCGCGACGATCGACGTGCGCACGCTGCGCCCGATCGACGGCAAGGCCGGGCTGACCTTCGCCGCCAGCGCGGCGGGCATGTGGTCCGAACTGGCCGACAGCTACAATCCGGAGGTGTCGGGCGTCGCGAGCTGGCGCAACGATGACGGCACCATGGCCTTCGCCCTGGGCGGCGTCTATTCCGAACAGGAGAACCGGATCGACGAGTTCACCATCGGCGCGGGGCATGTCCGCCGGTCCAGCACCGACAGCTATTACAACCGCGCGGGCGTGCCCGGCGCGCGCATCGGGCCGAACGTCGCGCCGTTCAGCCGCATCTCCATGCCGTCCAACCTGTCGCCGTTCTTCTTCGAACGCGACCTGACCCGCTGGGGCGTGAACGCCGCCTTCCAGTTCCGCCCGTCCGACCGGATGGTGGTGACCGTGGATGGCCTGTATTCCAAGGCCCGCTTCGTGGAGCAGCAGACCGGCCTCGCCTACGACTTCGCCGGCGGCACGCTGGTGGAACAGGTGGTCGAAGGCGGGGAGGCGCTGTTCCAGCGCTACCAGGGCGGGTTCGTCGACCAGATCATCCAGTTCGACGACCGCGACGTCACGACCGACCAGCTCGGCATCAATTTCGACTGGGAGGCGACGGACGATCTGCGCGTTAGGCTAGACGGCTCGCTCTCCAACGCGCAGCGCCGGGGCAAGGAGAACAATCTGTTCACCACCATCCGGCGCAAGAACGTGGACCTGTTCTGGGATCGGCGCAGCGGCAGCCCGATCTACGATTACGGGTTCACCAGCCCGAACTACGCCAATGCGGCGACCAATCCCAACGGCATCACCGCGCACTACTATATCTGGGGCGGCGGCGCGGACATCGATGACGAGATCGCGGAGGCGCGCGCCGATGCGGAATGGAACCCCGGCGCGGGGCCGTTCACCATCTCCGCCGGCGGGCTGTTGCAGCGCCGGGTGAAGACGATCACTGCCAACGAGACCTCCTTCGCCGAACAATGCGCCTATTGCGACAGCAACCGCGTGCTTTCGCCCGACCTGTTCCAGCCGACCGACCGGGGCTTCTTCCCCGGCGGGGGCGGCAACATCCTGCGCGACTGGCTGATCTACGACCCGCTGGCGCTGGTTCAGCAGATCGACCGCTTCGCGGCGGAGGACGGGCGCACCTTCAACCCCGGCGTGTTCAGCCCCGCCGCCTCGTCCGAAGTGGATGAGAAGGTCAAGGCGCTGTATGTGATGGGCGCGCTCGACACCGAGATCGGCGGCATGCCGCTGGCGGTGAATGTCGGCGTCCGGTTCGAGGATACCGATTACACCAGCACCGGGGCGTCGCGCACCGTCATCAGCGCGCGGCCCAATGCGGGCGGGCAGAACATCGTGGTGGTGTCGCCGGTCGTGCCGGTCGGCTTTCGCGGGCAGTACCAGGATTGGCTGCCATCCTTCAACGCGCGGCTCAACCTGACGGACGAGCTGATCCTGCGCCTCGCCGCGTCCAAGGTGCTGACGCGCCCGACCCTGTCCGACCTGTCGCCGCGCCAGTCGATCCAGACCAATCCCGGCAACGAGACCATCCGCCGCGGCAATCCGGACCTGCAGCCGTTCCGCGCCAACCAGGTGGAAGCCGGGCTGGAATGGTACTTCATGCCCGATGCGCTGCTGAACGTCGCCGCGTTCTACAAGGACATCCAGAGCTTCGTCACGCTGGTGACGACGCCGCAGCTGGTGGACCAGGTGACGTTCCAGGTGACCGTGCCCGACAATGGGGAGGGCGCGACGGTCAAGGGGTTCGAGGTCGGTTACCGCCAGTCCTTCGCCCAGTGGCTGCCGGCCCCGTTCGACGGGCTGGGCGTACAGACCAGCTACAATTACACGGACAGCAACGCCAGTTACACCAATGCGGTCGCCAATGTGTCCTTCGGGCTGGAGGGTCTGTCCAAGCATTCGTACAGCCTGGTCGGCTTCTACGAGAAGTATGGCCTGTCGCTGCGCGCGGCATATACCTACCGCGACAATTTCCTGCAGATCGCGTCGGGCCGCAATGGCGAGCCGGAATATTTCGACGCATACGGCCAGCTGGACGTCAGCGCGTCCTACGACATCGACGAGCGGTTCACGATCTTCGCCGACGCGATCAACCTGAACAATGCGAACGAGTTCATCTACTCCGTCAGCGAGAACCGCACCAAGGAATACCGGCAGACCGGCCGGCGCGTATCGGCCGGTGCCCGCATCCGTTTCTGACCCGTCTTTCCCCCGCCGGTCCCCACTCGGCGGCAAAATGGCGTCCCGGTCCATGGCCGGGGCGCCCCTTTTCGTTTTCAGGCATGGAGCAGGATTGATGACCCATCCCCTTCGTACCCGCGTGGCGGCCGGGCTGCTGGCAGCCGCCGCGATCGCCCCGGTGGCGGCCATCGCGCAGGTCACCGTGCATGTGGCGCCCGGCGGCAACGACCGCGCGCCCGGTACGGCCGAGCGGCCGGTCCGCACGCTGCCCCGCGCGCAGGAGCTGGTGCGCGCGGCCAATGGCGGCAATGACGTGACCGTGCTGCTGGCGGACGGGACTTACCCGCTCGCCGCGCCGCTGGTGCTGGATGCCGCGGATGGCGGGCAGAACGGGCACCGCGTGGAATGGCGTGCCGCCGATGGCGCCCGCCCCGTTTTGTCGGGCGGCATGGTGGTGGACGGGTTCCGCCTGCACGACGCCGAACGCCGCATCTGGGTCGCCGAAGTGCCCAGGGGGCTGGATACGCGCCAGCTATGGGTGAACGGCCAGCTCGCCGAACGGCCGTGGAT
Source organism: Croceibacterium sp. TMG7-5b_MA50 (assembly GCF_039830145.1). NCBI lineage: Bacteria > Pseudomonadati > Pseudomonadota > Alphaproteobacteria > Sphingomonadales > Erythrobacteraceae > Croceibacterium > Croceibacterium sp. TMG7-5b_MA50. The sequence continues at coordinate 25,073 of NZ_CP156083.1, forward strand.
CGAGATAAAGGCCAGTGACCTCGCCTTCTCCGCCACCGGGTTCGAGGTGGTGAACCCCGACCTCGCCTGGGTGACGCAGGTGGCGCAGCCCGCGCGGATGGAGGTGGAGGCGACCGGTTTCTTCACCGACCGCTTTTCCCCCGTGCAGTCGATCAGCGGCACCAGTGTCACCATGCAGCAGCCGGCATGGGACAATAACAGCTGGGGCTACGACACGATCACCAAGCCCATCTTCCCCGAGGACTCACGCCTGTTCCTGGTCAACGCGCCCGAGTTCATCGGCCGCGTCAACGACTGGCACGCGGACCCGTATCAGTGGTTCATCGACCCGGAGGCGGGGCGGCTGTACCTCCGGATCGCGCAGGATGACGACATCGCCGACCTGACCGTCACCATCCCCCGGCTGGATGCGCTGGTGTCCGTCGCGGGCACGCCGGACCGGCCGGTGGAGCGTCTGGGCTTCCACGGGCTGACCTTCTCCCACACCAGTTGGCTCGGCCCGTCGCTGCCCACCGGCTACGCCAACCAGCAGAGCGGGGCGTTCCTGTCGGACGTGTCGCCGATCCGCCCGGCGGATGCGTGGGAAAGCTGCGGCTGGGGATGCGTGGAGTTCGAATCCATGCGCCAGAAATGGCACCAGATGCCCGCCGCCGTGCAGGTCGCCGCCGCGCGCGATGTGACGTTCGAGGGCAACCGATTCACGCAGCTCGGCCAGATCGGGCTCGGCATCGGGAACGATCCCACCGCCAACCGCAGCGGGCAGGGCCATGCGACCGCGCGCATCCGGGTCGCGCGCAACCATTTCGCCGTGCTGTCGGGCAGCGCGATCATGGCGGGCGGCGTGCGCGAGGACGCGCATCATCCGGCCGATCCCGCGCTGGTCAACCGCGACCTCGTGATCGAGGACAACACGATCGCCACCGTCAGCCAGGACTACAAAGACAATGCCGCGATCCTGACCACCTATATCAGCGGGGCGCGGATCGCGCACAACGACATCACCGACACGCCTTATGACGCGATCGCGGTGGGCTGGGGCTGGGGCTACAACGATGCCGGCGGCAACCCGAACTATGACGAGAACCAGCGCGGCTATACCTACAACACCCGTTACGACACGCCGACCACGCTGCGCGACACGATCGTGGAGAATAACCGCATCCACGGGGTGAAGACCTGGTTCATGGATGGCGGCGCGATCTACAACCTGTCGGCCAATCCGGGCGCGGTGATCCGGGGGAATTACATCTACGACATCGCGGACAAGATCGCGATCTACCTGGACGAAGGCAGCAAGCATTTCCGCGTGACCGGCAACGTGGTCGAAACGCGGGGCAAGTGGCTGAACATCAACACCGCGGGCAAGATGTACCGCCGCCGCATCAGCACGGACAATCTCGCCACGGGCAACTGGCACAGCTCCAGCACCACGGGCGGGCGCTGGCTGGCGGAGATCGGCAACGTGGCGGAAGGCAACGTGCTGGTGCCCGACCGCGACTGGCCGGTGGAGGCCGAGAACGTGATGCGCGACGCAGGCGTCAGGCGGTAACGGTGCCTAAACGGGCCGGGCCAGCATCCGGGCCAGCGTCCGCCGGGTGATGAAGGCGCCCAGCGCCGCGCCGTAGGCCACCTTGGCGGCGAAGGCCGGCAGCAGGGGCAATTGCTGCACCCCCGCGACCCACAGCAGCGCGGCGCACAGGCCGCCGCCGATCACCATTGCCGCGATCCCTTGCGCAAGCGCGCGCAGCACGATGGCGCGGGTCGTCGGCCCGCGTGTCGCCACCCCCGACACCCCGCCACGGCGCAGCGCCGCCCGCAGCAGCAGCGCCGGCACCAGCGTCGCCATGATCCCGATGGCGAGGCTTTGCGGCGCGAAGTCGAAGGCGTAGGCGCCGACCCCGCGCACCGGCACCGGACCGGACAGGCCGAACACCAGCAGGAAGAACCCGACGCTGATGGCCGCATTGATCGCGGCGCTGACCAGCGTCTCCCGCCGCAGGATTGCCGCAGGATCGGTCATGCGCCCGCATCCAGCAGGCCGCGGCTGCGCAGCCACAGCGTGAACTGGTCCAGCCAGCCGGTGGTGGTGGTGCCCGCCCGGCCGAGGCCGAAGCCATGGTCGCCGCGTTCATAGGCGTGCAGCTCCACCGGGCGGTCCGCCGCGTCCCACGCCTCCACCAGGCCCAACCCGTCACGGCCGCGTAACCCGTCGTCCAGCGCGATGGCGGCGAACATCGGGGGCGCATCGGCGGGGATGGCCAGCTCCGGTTCGCGCATGGCGCCGTACATATAGCCGACAAAGGCCGGCCGCGCCCCGGCCGGTGCCAGCGCGATCTCCAGCGCGGAGCGGGCGCCGGCGGAAAAGCCCAGGAGGCCGATCCGCTGCGGATCGACACCCCATTCCGCCGCCCGCTCACGCACCAGCGCCATCGCCGCCGCCGCATCGGCGACCGCGCGCGGTTCCGTCGGATCGACGAAGCCGGGCTTGCCGATGCTGCCGAACACCGCCGCCAGCTTCGCCGCCATGGCGGCATCGTCGTCCGGCGTGTCGTTGGTGCGGTATTTCAGGACAAAGGCGGCGATCCCGCGATCGGCGAGCTGCCGGGCGACGGGCCAGCCTTCGTTCTGCATGGCGACGAACTGGTACCCGCCGCCCGGAATGACGATGACCGCCGCCCCGGTGGCCATCGCTGGATTGGGCAGCACCGGGGTCAGCGTGGGATGCGTGACGTTGCGCACCACCAGCTCGCCGCGGAAGATGCGGTTCCAGACCTCCCGGTCCGGCGCGCGGTCATCCGGGCGGAGCGGGATGGCCGCGGAATCGCGCACCGGATCGACACGCTCCACCGACGGCGCGGCCTGCTGGGCGTGTCCTGGCGCCGCCAGCATCCATGCCGCCGCCGCCAGCAGCGCGGGGGCCATACGCCTCACAATGAATTGGCCCGCGCGATCCGCCCCAGGACCTCGGCGGACGGCTTGGGCGTGCGGGCGAAGGTCGTGCGGTCCACGCTGACAAGGCCGAAGCGCGGCTTGTAGCCGAAGATCCATTCGAAATTGTCCATCAGCGACCAGTGTATGTAGCCGAGCACCGGGATGCCGTCGGCCATCGCGCCGCTGAGGCCCGCCAGCGCCTCCGGAATGAAGCGGGCACGTATTGCATCGTCATCGGTGCCGACGCCATGTTCGGACACCAGGATCGGCACCCCCGCCATCGCGTGCGCCTGGCGGACCGCCCCGGCGAGCGAGGGGGCATGCACCTCCGACCCGCCCCAATTGCGCACGGCGTCCGCCGGCGGGGCAACCTTGCCCTTCGCATCCCAGACGATCCGTTCGTAGTTCTGCACGCCCAGGAAATCGTCGCCCCGCGCCGTTCGCAGCCACGCCCCGGCCATGTCCTCCGCCTTCTCCCCAGCCACGGAGTTCGGCCCCCGCGCCTGGTTGTCGATCAGCGCCAGGCTGACGCCCACCGGCAGATCGCCGCGCACCGCCTTGATCGCGGCCTTCGCAGCGCCATGCCCTTCGATCATCAGCGCCTGCATGGTGTCGAGATCGTCGAAATTGGCGACATTGGCGGTCACGAATTTATCGGTCCCCATGCGCTTCGCCGCCGCCTCCAGCATGGCCCGCTGGCCCATCAGCGCGCCTTCGGGCATCACCTCCAGCGCGCGCAGCAGGCGCAGGATCTGCGGCTCGTTCATGGTCAGCGCGTGGCTGATATTCTCGCCCAGATGCTCCGCCGCGCGGGAGCAGTACCGGGCGAACAGCGCCGGCGCCTCCCGGTTGGTCCAGCCTCCTTGGGCGGAGAACCAGCGGGGGGCGGTGAAGTGCTGGAACGTCACCACCGGGTTGAGCCCGCGATCCCGGCAGCCGTCGATCACCGCCTTGTAATGGTCCAGCATGGCGGTGGAGAACAGGCCCGGCTCCGGCTCGATCCGCGCCCATTCCAGGCTGAAGCGATAGGTGTTGAGGCCCATGGCCTTCACCATGTCGAGGTCCTGCGCCCACAGCCCGAAATGGTTCACCGCATCGCCCGACGGTTCGGCGAAGATGGTCGGCTGCATGTTTTCCAGCAGCCACAGATCGGCGGCGACATTGTTGCCTTCGACCTGGTGCCCGGCGGTCGCCGCGCCCCAGAGGAAGCCTTGCGGGAAGCTCTGCCGGCGACCCTGCGCGAATGCGGGCGCGGCGGCGGCGAGGGCACCGGCGGCGCCCGCTGCCAGCAAGGTACGACGATCGATCATGCGAACTCTCCCAGATGTTCGTGCAGGAAGCCCGCCACCTCGTCAGCCAGCCGCGTGTCGGCCGTGCCCAGGTGGTAGGCGAGACTGAAATGATTGTGCCCGCCCGCGATGTAGCCGCGCCCCATCGTGCCGTGCGCCTGCGCGCGGGCGGCCAGCAATTGCAGCGTCTCGCGCTGGAAGCGTGCCGGGTCCCGCTCCGCACAGGCGGCGAACAGCGGCAGGGTGGTGGCGACCAGCGCGTGCCTGGGCGCGCGTTCGGCATACAGGTCGACTGGACCGTAATAGAGCGTGTCACGCTCCTCCAGCGGCTCGAACCCGTAGAGGCCCGACAGCAGCACCGCGGCGCTGACCGGCAGATCAGGGCGGAGCGCCAGCGCGCCCGCCACATGCACCGCCCCCGCGCTGGTGCCCATCAGCACGATGCGCGTCGGATCGCCGCCATGGTGCGCGGCATGGGCGACGAGCCAGTTCACCGCCGCCGCCACATCCTCCGCCCCGGCAGGCCAGGTCGCGGCGGGCGCGAGGCGATAGTCGATCGCCGCGCCCAGCATTCCGGCCCGCGCGGCCCAGCGGGCGGCATGGGCGTTGAACGGATCGCCGCCGCCCCCCTTGCTGCCGCGCACGAAGCCGCCGCCATGCACCCAGACCAGCACGGGGGCGGGCCGTATGCCCGACACCGGGGCATACAGGTCCAGCCTGTGCAGCGGATCGGGTCCATAGGCGACGTCGCTGGCCAGTGCCGGTTGTACCGCCGCGTGGCCCAGCTGCTCCGCCCGGTACAGGTCGTGCACCGCGCGCAGCAGATCGGGGCCGAGCGTGCCGCCCATGGCGGCAAGGGCAGCGGCGGCGGCCGGCGCCATCGTCAGAACGCGCCCGACACCTGCACGCCGATCGTGCGGCGGGCATCGCGGGTGTTCCAGTTGACGGTGCCGGCACCGGTCGTGAACGGCAGGCCGATCACCGCGGAATGGAACTTCTGGTCGAACAGGTTGCGCGCGAACACGCCCACCCGCCAGCTGCCGTCTTCCGCCCCGATGCCGATATTCGCGCCCACGATGCTGTATCCCGGCTGCCTGGTGAACGCCTCCCCCGGGTCGTACTGCACCTTGCTGCGATAGTAGTAGGTGGCCGACGCATCCAGCGCCAGCGACCCGCCGATGGGCTGGCGGTAATCCACCCCGCCGGTGACGCTGTGCCGCGGCGCACCCGACAACGGTTCCCCCGCCGCCTGGAACAGCGGCGTGGTCGCGGTGGAGCCCGGTGCATTGCACTGCGCGGCCACCGCCGCCGCGCCGGTGGCGACGATGCTGTCCGGGCAGGCGGTGATGTAGTCGGTGAATTCCGTGTCGGAGTAGGTCCAGGCGGCGTTGACCGACAGGGCATCGGTCACCCGCACGATCGTCTCCACCTCAAAACCCTTGGCCTCGAACCCGCCGGCATTCTCCGTCAGGAACTCCAGCCCGTTGAACACGGAGGTCTGGAGGTTCTTGTAATCGTCGTAGAACGCATTGACGTTCAGCGTCACGCGCCGATCGAAGAACTGCGTCTTGGCGCCGACCGTCACGTCCCACACGGTCTGCGGATCGACCGTCACCTGCGCGCCCGTCAGGCCGGAGAAGGTGACCGTCGGCCCCAGATAGCCGCGCGCGACCGTGCCATACAGCATGATGTCGTCCGCCGGCCGGAACTCCAGCCCCGCGCGGCCCGACCAGTCGCCCTGGTTCGTCTCCCCGGTGGAACGCGGCCGCGGGGTGTAGGGCACGGTGAAACCGTTGGGGCCGACACCCGGCGGGAAGGCGGGATCGATGCGGGAGAAACTTTCGGCATCCACCCAGTCATACGAATAGCGACCGCCCAGCAGGATCCGCAGCTGTTCGGTCAGCCGGATCGACCCGTCGACGAACGCCGCCGCGCTTTCGGTGGAGGTGCGCGTCACGCTCTGCCCCGCAGTCAGCGACAGCTGCGGCTGGGCCGCGAAGGGCAGCGCCGGGCGCAATTGCGCGCTGTTGTAGCCGTTCAGCCCTGACTTCAGCCGCGACAGGTATACGCCCGCGACATATTCCAGCGTGCCGCCGGTGGGGGAGGTGACGCGCAGTTCCTGCGACAGGAAGCTGCGGTCGCCATCGCCGCTGATGCCGGAATGGTTGAACCCGGTGAAGATCGGCACCGGATAATTGTCGATCGCGAACCGGGTCTGGTAGCCGTTGAAGAAGCGGTACGCGGTGATGGAGGTCAGCTGGTAATCGCCGACATCCAGGTCCAGCTCCATCGAGCCGCCGTAGTTCTCCTCCTTCACGGAGGTATCGATGTCCTCCGCCGTCTGCTCGTTGTCGAAGCCCGGCTCGATACCGCGCGCCAGCAGGGTGGCGTTGCGGGCATTCACCAGCGGGCTGGTGGAGGTCGGCAGGCGGTTCACCGTCCACAACTGGCCCTGTCCCTCCAGCCTGGCGCGGGAATAATCGCCGATCAGGTAGATATCGAGCGTGTCGGTCACCTCCGCCAGCAGCTTGGCCCGCCCGCCGTAGGATCGTTGCCCGCCCCAATCCTTGCCGGTGACGACGTTTTCGATGAAGCCGTCATTGCCGCGCGCGAAGCCATAGACGGCGAGCGCCGCATTGTTGGCGACGGGCACGTTCAGGCTGGCATTGACGTTGAAGTCGTTCAGCTCGCCATAGCTGGCGAAGGCGGTGCCGCCCACGGTGTCGAGGTCGGGCCGCAGGGTGGTGATGTTGACCACGCCCGATGATGCATTCTTGCCGAACTGCGTGCCCTGCGGGCCCTTCAGCACCTCCACCCGTTCCAGGTCGCCCAGGCTCTGCACCGGATTGCCGAACGGGATCACCACGTTGTCGACCACCGTGCCGACATTCTGTTCGGACGAGCTGGTGAACCCGCCCGCCGAACCCACGCCGCGCAGGCGGAAGCCGGCATCGTTGGGCGAATTGCCGAACTGCACGCCCGGCAACTGGTACTGGATGTCCTGCAGGTTCTGGAACCCGCTGCTGACCAGCTCCTCCGCACTGAGGGCGTTCACCGCCAGCGGCACGTCCTGCAGCCGTTCGGCGCGGCGGGTGGCGGTGACGATGATCTCGCCCGGATAGGTTTCCGCAACGCCGGGCGCGGGATCGCTTGCCGTCTCCTGCGCGGTTGCGGGCAGGGCATATGCCAGCGTGCTCGCCGAGGCGAGGATGAGTGTCAGTCTTGTCATTGTCGTTTTCCTCTCCTGTGCTTGTTGTTCTAGTCGAGCACCGCCTCGTCGATGATCGTGTTGCTGAGCGTGCCGATGTGGCCGATCGCGACCTCCACCCGGTCGCCCGCCTGCATCCACAGCGGCGGCGTGCGCTTGGCCCCGACGCCGCCCGGCGTGCCGGTGGCGATCACGTCGCCCGGCGACAGCGGGGTGAAGGCGGAGACGTAGGCGACGATCTCGGCAATCGGGAAGATCATGTCGCGGATCGGCTGGTCCTGCACCACCTGCCCGTTCAGCGTGGTGGTGACGCGCACATCCGCCAGGTCGCCCGCCTCGTCCGGCGTGACCAGCCAGGGGCCGAGCGCGCCGGTGCCGGGGAAGTTCTTGCCCGGCGTGAACTGCGTGGTGTGCCACTGCCAGTCGCGCACCGATGCATCGTTGAAGCAGGCGTAGCCCGCGACATGGTCCAGCGCCGTCTCCGCCACGATGGCGCGCCCGCCGCGCCCGATCACGACCGCCAGCTCGCCTTCGAAATCCAGGTCGGTCGATGCGCGCGGGCGCACGATCGGCTGGCCATGGGCGATCAGCGTGTCGGCCCAGCGGGTGAAGATGGACGGGTGCGCGACCTTCGCGCGGCCGGTTTCCTGCCGGTGGCTTTCGTAATTGTGGCCGACGCACAGGATCTTGTCCGGGTTCGGGATCACCGGCAGCAGCACCACATCGGCCAGCGCGAAGCTGTCGCCCGGACCCGTCAGGCCGGCCAGTGCGCCGGCGGCGATCGCGGCCTTGAGGTCGGCATGGCCTTGCCCGCCGCAATCGCGGATGCGGTCGCCTTCCACTAGGCCGAAGCTGGGCTGGCCGTCGGGGCGGCGGAAACTGGCAAATCTCACTTGGTGTCTCCCACGATTGCGGCACGGCCGGTGGCGGCCACGGGTCGGTCGATTTCCGCCAGCGCGGCACGCGCCTGGCGTAGCAGCGCGTCGGCGCCGCCGCGGGCGGCGGTGCCGAACACGTAATGGTCGGGGCGCACCAGCACGCTGGCGGCGCCATGGGTGTCGAGCCAGCCGGCCAGCGTGCCGTCGTCGGCCACATCGTCCAGCGTCCAGATGCCCAGCGGCACGGGCGCCAGCGCGTCCGCGGCCGGCTGCTCCGCGCGGGTGAACAGGCGCCAGCCCGGCCCGGTGATGTCGTCCAGCAGCCGGCCGCCCAGGCGCGGCTGCACCCAGCGCGCGCCCGCGCCGGGTGTGCCGGCGGCGATCGCCCCGGCGGCGAGCGGCGGGATCAGTTCGGCGGCGGTGGCGGGTTGCCCGGCGCGCTGGCGGATCTCCCGGTCACGCGCCGCGGCCTTGGCGGGGTCAAGCTCGCAGATGTAGCGGCCGGCGGCGACCGCCGCGTCGATGACGGCGCGGACATGGGGGTCGCGTTCGGGCTGGTAGGTGTCCAGCAGCCGGGCATCGGCGATCCCGCGCACCACCAATTCCAGCTTCCACGCCAGGTTGGCGACATCGCGCATCCCGTGGCACATGCCCTGCCCGAAGAAGGGCGGGGTCTGGTGCGCGGCATCGCCGGCCAGGAACACCCGGCCCGCCTGCCATTGTTCCGCCACCAGCCCGTGGAAGCGATAGGTCGCGGCGCGCAGCAGGGTATGCGGCACGCCCGCCAGATAGGGGTCGAGCAGCGCGGCGACGGCATCGGGCTGCATCATCGCCGCGTCGTCCTCCCCCGGCAGCAGCATGAATTCCCACCGGCGCATGGTGCCGCGGCCCGGAACGATGGTGGCGGGCCGCGCGGGATCGCACATCATCACCGACAGGCGCTGCAGATCCGCCTCCGCCGGGACGCCCCACAGATCGGGGAAGTGGACCGGGCCGTCGGTGTCGGCATCGACCACCAGCCACGGCTCCTCGAACCCCAGATCGTCCAGCTCTATGCCCAATGCCTTGCGCACCGGGCTGCGGGCGCCGTCGCAGGCGATGACCCAGCGGGCGCGGACGGTGCCGTCCGACAGGCGCAGGGTGACGCCGTCATCGTCCTGCACCAGCCCGGTAAACTCCGCGCCCAGCCGCAGCTCCACGCCGGGAAAGCGGTCCAGCCCGCCGCGCAGCAGCGCCTCCAGCTCCGGCTGGTAGAAGAAGTAGTCGTTGGCCCAGCCGAACGGCTTGGCCCGCCCCGCCGTCCCCATGTAACGGATGACGCCGTGATCGGCGCCGACATGCAGGTGACCCTCCGTCTCGCGCATCAGCGGGTACAGGCGGTCGATCAGGCCGGTGGTCTGGAACAGGCGCAGCATCTCGTGATCGACATGGACCGCGCGGGGCAGCGGATGGGGATCGCGCTCCCGGTCGATCACCAGCACGGACAGGCCGGCCTGCCCCAGCAGGTTGGCGGCGAGCGCCCCCACCGGGCCGCAGCCCACCACCGCCACGTCGTATACGGGGGCAGGGTCAGGGAAGGCTGCGGGCGATTGCATGGTCGGGACGATCTCTCCACCGGCCGATCAGGCGTCGGCTCCCGGCATGATTGATCCAACACAACCATAGTTGTCCAATATCGCTTTTTGGCAGAACCATAGGCTGAACCTATGAAAAGCTGACTTCCATCCGTCGGCTGGAGATCGCCTGCACGAACCGGTCGGCCAGCACGGAGAGCGGGCGATCGCGCAGGGTGCGCACGCCGATGGCGCGGGTCACGTTCTCCGACAACCGAACGGCGCGCAGCACGCCGATCGACAGTTCGGCGCTGACGACGCCGCGCGGCAGCACGCAGACACGCGCGGTGCGGCGGACGATGGCCTTGGTCGTCAGCAGCGAATCGCAGCGGATCACATCGGTGGGGAAGGGGACCCCGGTGCCGAGGAACAGCGCCTCTATCTGGCGGTGGAACGCGCCATATGCCTCTGGCAGGACCCAGCCGAATTCCGCGACCTCGGCCAGCGACACCGCCGGGCCGAGCGCGTCATGCGCGCGCCCCACGATCAGCGCGAAGGGATCGCGCACCACGCTGCGCTCCTCGATATCCGCAGGCTGGCGGTCGATTCCGGTAGTGGCGACGGCGATCTCGATCTCCCCGGTGCGCAGCAGGTCGTTCAGCTCCGCGTCCGGGCGTTCGAGGATCTGCAATGCGAAGCGGCCATGTTCCTCCATCGGCCCGATCGCCTGCGGCACCAGACTGACCAGCGCGCCCGGCGTGCCGGCGATGCGCAAGGGGCCGAGCACGCCCTTCGTGGCGAGCGTCACCTCCTCCGCCGCGTCGGCCAGCAGCGTCTCCATCGCCTCCGCCCGGCCGCGCAGCGCACGCCCGGCGGCGGTCAGCACGATGCCCTGCCGGCTGCGTTCGAACAGGCTGGTACCGAGCCGCCGTTCCAGCTGGGCGATGGCGACGGAGACCGACGGCTGTGAGATGTTGAGCCGGCGCGCCGCCCCGCTGATGGAGCCTTCGCGGCAGACGGCGGCATAGGTGCGGAGCAGGCGGGGATCGAGCATCCGCGCAGTATAGCTGCACCCTATGGATATCTGCAAAACCATTATTGGACAGCGCGGGGGTGATCGGCGCAGACAGGCACCGGCCGCCGGTCTGGAGAGCGGCGGAGAGGCATTGGCGAGATGGCGTCCCCCTTCCCCCTGACGGGCCTGCGCAGCGTGGACCTGACGATGCCCGACCTGTCGGCCGCCGTGGAGTTCTACACCGGCATCTGGGGCCTCCATCTGGCGGACCGGAGCGAAGGCACGGCCTGGCTCCGCGCGACGGGGGAGGACCCGCATGTGCTGGCGCTGCATGGCGGCGGCGATGCCGCGATCCGGTCGATGACCTTCCGCGCCGCGGCCGGCACCGACCTTTCGGCTCTGGCCGAGCGGATGGCGGGGGCGGGCGCGGACCTGCTGCATGCCCCGCGCGCGCTGCACGAACATGGCGGCGGCACGGCCATCGCCGCGCGCGATCCGCGCGGGCGCACCATCCGCGTGGTGCAGGGCGACGACCTCGCCACCCCCCTGCCGCCCGCCGCCGACCGGCCGGAACGACTGGCCCATGTGAACATCAACAGCACCGATGTGGACGCCGATGCCCGGTTCCTGGAGGCGGCGCTGGGCTTCCGCCTGACCGACCGCAGCGGGATGATGGCGTTCGAGCGGACCAACAGTGACCATCATTCGGTCGTCATCGCCGCCGGGCCGGTGAACGGGCTGAACCATGTCGCCTTCCAGCATTCCGGCTGGGAAGGGGTGATGCGCGCCGCCGGGCGGATGGTGGATGCGGGCTTCCTGATCGGCTGGGGGCCGGGCCGCCATGGGCCGGGCGACAATGTCTTTGTCTATTTCGTCGATCCCTTCGGGTTCGTGATCGAGCACACATCAGAGGTGCTGCAGGTGGACGACGAATACCGCGTCAGGGGGCCGGGCGACTGGACCTGGCCCCCCGGCCGGACCGACCAATGGGGCATCTGCCCCCCCAAGACGGCGGAGTGCAAGGCGGCGCAGATCGCCATTCCCTTCAGCTGACGACACCGGGAGAGAATGCATGACGGAACTCGTAACCGACTACCACCTGCCCGCCGGGGCGGAGCCTTACGTGGTGCGCCACGGCCGGGGCCTGCGCCATCTGGTCGCGGGCGAGATCGTGACGACGCTGGCGGGCGGGGCGCAGACCGCCGGCGCCTTCGGCGTGCTGGTGGCCGACACCCAGCAGGCGCGCGGGCCGATCCCGATGCATTATCACGAGCGTGAATATGACACCTGGCTGTGTACCCGGGGCCAGTTGCGCGTGTGGGCGGAGGATCAGTGCCGTACCCTGCGCCCGGGTGACTTCGCCTATGCCGCGCCGTTCGCGCGCCATTCGTACCAGGGGGTGTCCCCGCGCATGGGCTTCTTCGGGGTGGTCGCGCCCGGCGGGTGGGAACAGTTCATGGCCGATGCGGGGGAGGTGTGGGGCATGACCGGCCTGCCCCCGGCGGACCGCCCGTTCGACTTCTCCCGCATGGGTCCTGCCATGGCGAAGCATGACGTGCACCGGGTGCCCGATGCCGCCTATGCCGAGCCAACGGCGATGGGCGCGGACGACCATGACCTGCCGGCGGATGGCCGGTCCTATTACCTGGAGGCGGGACACGGGCCGCGCGCCACGCTGCTGGGGCATCTCGCCACCACGCTGATCACCCGTGCGCAGACCGGCGGCACGACCGACATGCTGACGATCGAGGCCGGGCGCGACGCGGCCATGCCGCTGCTGCGCCACCGCGCCACCGCGACGTTCCTGTATGTGCTGGCGGGGGAGATCGCGCTGACGCTGGACGGGCAGGATTACCGCCTCACCGGCGGCGACGGGGCCAACATTCCGGCGGGCACCGCTTATGCCACCTGTGTCACCAGCGGCAATGCGCGCTGGGTGATGGCGAGCGGCAATGGCGATGGCGGCGCCATGTGGCATGCGGCGGGAACGCCGTGCCCCGGTTTTTGCTACCCGCTGGACGACCAGCGGGATGACGGGCGCGACCGGCTAGCCGGTCTCGCCGGCGTGGACGTGGAGCTGGCCTGATGATCGCCGCGACCCGTCGCCGGGCGCTGACCCTGGCCGGGGGCGGGGCCGGGCTGCTGCTGGCGCGCGGCGCGCTGGCGCAGGCGGCCGCCGGCATCCGGCTGCGCCCGGCGGCGCGGGTGATTGTGGACAACGACTTCGCCGGCAACCCGGACGGGCTGATCGCGCTGGCGCATCAGGTGCTGAGCCCGACGACGATCGTGCCGCTGGTCACCTGCAGCCCGCTAGACCCCCAGCTGGCGGGGCCGCTGGCCGGGCGGAGCGCGGCCGAGGCGGCGCGGCTGGTGGGCGAGATGCTGCCGCTGGCGGACCTGCCGTCCGATCCGCAAGTGGTCGCCGGGGCGGAAGGGTTCGGCGGCGGCGAGGGCCCATCCCTTGCCGCGCGCGCCATCGTGGCGGAGGCGTTGCGCGACGATCCGCTGCCGCTGATCGTCACCTGCGGCGGACCGCTGACCAATGTGGCCGCCGCGCTGCGGCTGGAACCCGCGATCGCCGCGCGCATGACGCTGATCTGGATCGGCGGCGGCGGCGCGGGCGAACCCGAATACAACCAACGGGTGGACGAGGGCGCCGCCCGCTTCGTGCTGGAGGAGACGGCCGTGCCGCTGTGGCAGGTGCCGCAGCCCGCCTATCGCCAGTTGCAGTTCGGCATGGCGGAGATGGAGGCGGCGTTCCGCCCGCTCTCCCCGCTGACGCGCTGGCTGTACGACCGCTACACCACGCTGCCTGACTGGGTGCAGCTGGGCGGCGCGCTGGCGATGGGCGACACGCCGATGGTGCTGCTGTCCGCGATTGGCGGCGACAGCAGCACCTGGCGCGAAGTGCCCGCCGGGCCCGCCGGGCGCACCATCCGCCTGTACGACCGGCTGGATGCGCGGCTGGCGCTGGCCGACATGCTGGCCCGTTTCCGCCTGCATGCGGAACGGTCGCGCTGATGCCGGACCTGACGCTCGGCTGCCTGTTCTCCGACCGGGTGGAGGCGCTGGCCGACGGGCGCGTGGTGCCCGATGGCTGCCGCCTGACCGTCCGCTTCGCGGAGGCGCAGGCGCTGTTCCGGTCCGTCCTGCGGGGCGACGGGACGGACGACCTCGCCGAATTGTCGCTGGGCAGCCATATCGCGGCGGTGGCGGCGGGCCGGCGCGAATGGCTGGGCCTGCCGGTGTTCCCGTCCCGCGCGTTCCGGCACGCGAACCTGTATGTGCGCGCCGACCGCATCCGCCGGCCGGAGGATCTGGCAGGCCGGCGGATCGGCCTGCTCGATTACCAGCAGACCGCCGCGCTGTGGCTGCGCGGCCTGCTGGCGGACGATCATGGCGTCGCGCGCGAAAGCGTGCGCTGGATCACCGGCGGGCTGCACGCCCCCGTCCTGACCGACCGGGCGCCCGGCCCGGCCCCTGCCGGGCTGTCGATCGTTCGCACGCCCGAAACGCTGGACGTGCTGCTGGTGGCGGGGGAGATCGACGCGATCATCAGCCCCACCGCGCCCAATTGCTGGCGGGACGGCACCGCGCCCGTCGCCCGCATGTGGCCCGACCATCCGGCGGCAGAGGCGGCATGGTGGCAGCGGACCGGCCTGTTCCCGATCATGCACCTGATCGTGCTGCGCCGGTCGCTGGCGGAGGCGCACCCGGGGCTGGCGGCCCCCCTGTGCACCGCCTTCACCGCCGCGCTGGAGCTGGCGCTGGCCGATGTGGCGCGGCGCGATTTCCCCAAGATCGCCGTGCCCGGGCAGCTCGCCGCCGCGGAGAGCGCGTTGGCGACCTTTGGCCCCGGCCTGTGGACCTATGGGCTGGAACGCAACCGCCCCGTGCTTGCCGCCGCGCTGCGCCATGCCTGTGCCGATGGACTGGCCGGACCCGGCCTGACCCCCGATGACCTGTTCCAGTAGGATGAACCCGATGCGCTCACTCTCGCTCGCCGTGCTGCTCGCCGGCACGATCCTGTCGCTGCCGGCGGTGGCGCAGGACGCCAGCCCCCCGGCCCAGGTGCCGGCCGCCGCCAACGCCGACGACCCGCTGTTGCAGGGGTTCCGCGACCCACCGAAATCCTCTCGCCCGCGCGTCTGGTGGCACTGGATGAACGGCAATATCAGTCAAGACGGGATCACCCGCGACATCGACTGGATGGCGCGGATCGGCCTTGGCGGGCTGCACAATTTCGACGCCAATCTGGCGACGCCGCAGGTGGTGGAGCAGCGGCTGACCTACATGAATCCGGGCTGGCAGGCGGCGTTCCGCCATGCCGCGGCGGAGGCCGAGCGGCACGATCTGGAACTGGCCGTCGCCGCCAGCGCCGGCTGGTCGGAGACCGGCGGGCCGTGGGTGCCGCCCGCCGACGGGATCAAGAAGCTGGTCTGGGCGGAGATGGTGGTGGATGGCGGCGCGCCGCTGGCGAGCGCGTTGCCGATGCCGCCCGACACCACCGGCCCGTTCCAGAACGTGGCGCTGGAAGACCCGCTCGCCGCGTTCGAGCAGCGCGAGGTGCATGCCCCGCCGACCTGGTATGCCGACGTGGCGGTGCTGGCCTATCCGCTCGCCGTGGCGGCGGGTGGCCCGGCGCCGCAGGCACGCGCCGGCGATGCCGCGCTGGACGGGGCGGCGCTGGCCGATGACAGCTACCAGACCGGGGTGACCGTGCCCCGCGGCACGGCGGAGGCGCCCGGCGCCGTGGAACTGCGGTACGATGCGCCGCGCACAATCAGGGGCGCCAGCGTGTTCGTGCCCGGCGTGCAGCCGCCCTTCGCCGATCCCGCGACCAGCCCGGTGCTGGAGGCGCAGGGGCCGGACGGCACGTGGCAGCGGATCGTCAGCCTGCCGGCTGGGCCGGTACCGGCGACCGTGTCCTTCACCCCGGTCACCGCGCAGGTGTTCCGGGTGGTGTTCGGCCCGTACGATGGCCCGCGCCGGCCGGGTATCGGCGGCGGCATGGCGCCGGGTGCCGCGGCGCCGTCCTTCCCCGGCATGGGCGCCGCGCCCGCGGACTGGCAGGTGACCGACCTCAAGCTGCTGGAGCAGCCGCGCATCAACCGTTTCGAGCACAAGGCCGGCTTCGCCGTGGCGGGCGATTACTACGCGCTGGGCCTGGGTGGGGAAGGGGCGGAGGCCGGGATCGATCCGGCCAGCGTGGTTGACCTTTCGGGCAAGCTGCGCGCCGACGGCACGCTGGACTGGACGCCGCCACCCGGCCGCTGGCGCATCGTCCGCTTCGGCTCCAGCCTGACGGGCAAGACCAACCATCCCGCCCCGCCGGAAGCGACCGGGCTGGAGGTCGACAAGCTGGATGGCGCGGCGGTGCGGCGCTACCTCGAAACCTATCTCGGCACCTACAGCAAGGCCGCGGGCGACGATCTGATCGGGGATCGCGGCCTGACCGCATTGCTGACCGACAGTACGGAGGTCGGCGCGTTCAACTGGACGCCCCGGCTGCTGGAGAAATTCGCCGAGGCGCGCGGATATGATCCGCAGCCCTATCTGCCCGCGCTGACCGGCGCGATCGTCGGCACGCGCGCCGCGAGCGAGGCTTTCCTGTACGACTGGCGCCGCACGATCGCCGAACTGCACGCCAGCGAGCATTACGCGACGGTCGCCGCCGTCGCGCACGAGCACGGCCTGACCCTGTATGGCGAGGCGCTGGAGGATCAGCGCCCGTCGCTGGGCGACGACATGGCGCTGCGCCGGCATACCGACGTGCCGATGGCGGCGATGTGGACCTACGGCCCGGAAGGGCCACGGCCCACGCTGATCGGCGACATCCGTGGCGCAGCATCGGTGGCGCACCTCTACGGCCAGAACCTGGTGGCGGCGGAATCGCTGACCAGCGCGCTGTCCCCCTGGGCGCACGCCCCGCGCGACCTGCGCAAGGTGATCGACCTGGAATTCGCCCACGGCGTGAACCGCCCGGTGATCCATACCAGCGTCCACCAGCCGACCGAGCAGGCGCCCGGCCTGTCGCTGGCGATCTTCGGCCAGTACTTCAACCGGCACGACACCTGGGCGGAACTGGCGAAGCCGTGGGTCGATTACATCGCGCGCAGCAGCCACCTGCTGCAACAGGGCCGCTTCTTCGCCGACGTCGCCTATTTCCACGGGGAGGAGGCGCCGCTGACCGCGCTGTACGGCCAGGCGGAGCTGGCTGACACGCCCCGGCGCCATGCCTGGGACTTCGTCAACGCGGACGCGCTGACCGGCCTGCTTGAGGTTAACGGCGACGGCGCGCTGGTGGCGCCATCAAGGGCTGAGTACCGCGTCCTGTATCTGGGCGGCACGTCGCAGCGCATGACTCTGCCGGTGCTGCGGCGGATCGCCGCCATGGTGGACGCGGGCGCGACCGTGGTCGGCGAGGCGCCGACCGGATCGCCGTCACTGGCCGACGATCCGGCGAAATTCGCCGCGCTGGTCGCCCGACTGTGGCCCGGCGGGACGGAGGCGCGCATCGGGCGCGGGCGGGTGATCGCCGGGCGGGATGTGGAGGCGGCGCTGGCGCGCATCGGCGTCACCCCCGACTTCGAGCATTCCGGGGACGCCAACCTGCTGTGGGCGCATCGCCGGCTGCCCGATGGCGACCTGTATTTCATCACCAACCGCGAGAACCGCCCCGAACGGACCGACGCCCGCTTCCGCGTGACCGGCCGGCTGCCGGAGATCTGGCGCGCGGACAGCGGCACGGCGGAGCCGGTGTCCTTCCGCACGGAGGGCGCGGAGACGATCGTGCCGTTGGACCTGGCGGCGGAGGACAGCCTGTTCGTGGTCTTCCGCACGCCGACGGCGGAAACGGCCCGCGATGTTCCGCCACACGCCTGGCGGCCCGCCGCCACGCTGGACGGGCCGTGGCAGGTCGCTTTCCAGCCCGATCGCGGCGCGCCGGCTGCCATCACGCTGGACCGGCTGGCCCCGCTGAATGAAAGCGATGATGCGGGCGTGCGCTATTTCAGTGGCATCGCCACCTACACGCGCGACTTCGCCGCGCCTGCCGGTCACACGCCGGGTACGCCGCTGCTGCTCGACCTGGGGAAGGTGGGCGACGTGGCGGAGGTGCGGGTGAACGGCGCGGTGGCCGGCACCGCCTGGCATGCGCCATGGCAGGTGGATATCGGCCCGCTGGTGCGCGCGGGCGACAACCGGGTGGAGGTGCGGGTGGCCAACCTGTGGGTCAATCGCCTGATCGGCGATGCGCAGCCCGGCGCCACCAAGGTCGCCTTCACCACGGCGCCGACCTACCGCCCCGATGCCCCGCTGCGGCCCGCGGGCCTGATCGGCCCGGTGCGGCTGTTGACCGGGGAAGGGCCGGGGGCAGCAGCGCGCTAAACCAGGCCCGCCCCCTCCAGCCGGACGACGGGGATCATGTCGCCGGACGCGGCAGGCGGCAGGTCGAGTTCCAGCGCGTCCGCCGTCCGGCGGAAGGGGACCGGCCGGCCACCCGTCAGCGTGGCGCGTTCGATCCGCGCGGCCGGCAGCGCCGTCCGCCCCAGCGCGGCGATCCGCACGGGCTGTCCCGGCCAGTCGAGCAGCACGGCGTTGAGCGTGTCGCCCGTCACCGTGAAGCGGACGTCCTGCGGCGTGAACAGCGTGTCCCCTTCGGTGTGCATGCCGGCCTGCACGCTTGTCGGGCCTTCG
Source organism: Croceibacterium sp. TMG7-5b_MA50 (assembly GCF_039830145.1). Taxonomy (NCBI): domain Bacteria; kingdom Pseudomonadati; phylum Pseudomonadota; class Alphaproteobacteria; order Sphingomonadales; family Erythrobacteraceae; genus Croceibacterium; species Croceibacterium sp. TMG7-5b_MA50. The sequence continues at coordinate 43,645 of NZ_CP156083.1, forward strand.
CCGTAGATGCGCCATGGGCGGCTGCCGTGGATCGCGGCCTCTCCGTTCAACTGCATCCAGGCGGTGATGCCGTCCAGGACGCGCTCCTCCTCCGCATCGATGGTGCCGTCGCCGCGCATGGGGATGGACAGCAGCAGGTTGCCGTTCTTGGCGACCACGTCGCACAGTCGCTGGATCACCTGCTTCGCGGGGACGTAGCTGCGCTGCAGGAAGCGCGCGCGGTTATAATGCCAGTCGCCGATGCAGGTGCAGGTCTGCCACGGCTGGTCACGCAGCCGGTCGCTCCACCCGCGTTCCACGTCCTCCACCAGCGCCTGCCGTTCGAACGGGGACAGCACCTTGGCGGTCAGCACCACGTCCGTCACGCCGTCGCGGGCGATCGCGCCGTTGTAGTAATGCGCCGCCGCCGCCACGCCGACCGGGCCGAAGGGCAGGCCGTAATTGTCGAAATAGACGATGTCCGGCCGGTATTTGTCCACCAGGTCGTTCTGCCGCAGCAGCCATTTGTCGGCGAAGGCGGGATTGCCCGGCGGGCTGAATTCCATCCAGCGGCCATCATGCGTGGCGTGCCACGCCGCCATCCCGGCGGTGCTGGTGATGCCCGGCGGCGGCGCCATGACCGCGCCGCCATACAGCTCCTGCGGGTCGAGCCCTTCCCACCATGTGCCCGCGCCATCTTCCTTGGTGAGGTGCCACGCATCGTAGCGTTCGCCCGCGCGCGGCCCTTCCGTGTCGTAGGCGTAGGCGGGCTGGTACCAGTGCCATGCGTGGCTGGCATGATTGCTGACGCCGAAGCGCAGCCCTTCTGCCCGGACCGCCCGTTCCCACGTGCCGACGATGTCGCGCCGGGGGCCGACGCGCAGCGTGTTCCAGGCGTGATGCGCGCTGTCGTAGGCGTCCAGATTGTCGTGATGGCAGGCCAGCGCCATGACGTATTTCGCGCCCGCCGCCTTGTAGCGGCGCACCAGCCAGGCCGGATCCCATGCCTCCGCCCGCCAGAGATTCTCGATTTCCATGAAGCCGCGATCCGCCGGGTGGCCGTAGGTCTTCAGGTGATGGTCGTAGAACGGGTCGCCCTGCTGGTACATCCGGCGCCCGTACCAGTCGCCGAATTCGGGCACGCATTGCGCGGACCAGTGTGCCCAGATGCCGAACTTCGCATCGCGGAACCAGTCGGGCAGGCGATAGGTGCCGATCAGCGCCGACCAGTTCGCCGGCATGGTGCCTTGCGCGCGGGCGGCGGCGGGCAGCGCCGCCAGCGCGGCCAGCAGGGTACGTCTGTCCATCCGATCCTCCCGTTTTCCCACTCTCAGAATCTTACTTGAAACATTTATATTTATAACGCTAACATTCAGCGCAAGTGACCGGGATGCAAGCACCGGCGGCAAAAAAGGGGGCGGATCCTGGATGTTTGAGGCGCCGAATCTGATATCGGCCAACAGGCTGCGTGGCGCGCTGGCGGTCCTCGCGACCGTCGCGCTGACCGGCACGGCCGTGGCACAGACCACACCCCTGCCCCGGCTGGAGCGGGTGGGGGAGCGGCATCTGCTGCACGTCGATGGGCAGCCATTCCTGATGCTGGGCGCGCAGGCGAACAATTCCAGCAATTACCCCGACGTGCTGCCGCAGGTCTGGCCGATGATGGCGCGGCTCCACGCCAATACGCTCGAGATCCCGGTCGCCTGGGAGCAGATCGAGCCTGTCGAGGGGCAATTCGATTTCTCCTACCTCAAGGCACTGGTCGAAGGGGCGCGGGCGCGGGACCTGAAGCTGGTGCTGCTGTGGTTCGCCACCTGGAAGAACACGGGGCCGGGATATGCCCCCGCATGGGTCAAGACCGACACTGCGCGCTTCCCCCGGATGCGGACGGCGGAAGGGACCGCGCACTACGTGCTGTCGCCGCATGGCCGCGCCACGCTGGAGGCGGACAAGCGCGCCTTCGTGGCGATGATGACCTGGCTGCGCGACAACGACCCCGACCATACCGTCATCATGGTGCAGCCGGAGAACGAGACGGGCGCCTACGGCCAGAAGCGCGACCTGTCGGCGGAGGCGAACCGCCTGTTCGCCGGGGCCATCCCGGCGGAGCTGGCGGCGCGCACCGGGCGCAGCGGCACCTGGGCCCGCGCCTTCGGCCCGCTGGCGGACAGCGCCTTCAACGCCTGGCACACCGCCCGCTACATCGACGAGATCGCCGCCGCCGGGCAGGCGGTGCTGGACCTGCCAATGTTCTGCAACGCGGCGCTGAGCGACCCGTTCAGTCCGCCGGGGCAGGGCGGCGGGGCCAGCGGCGGGCCGGACAGCCCGGTGATCGACGTGTGGAAGGCGGCCGCGCCGCACATCGATTTCGTTGCGCCCGACATCTACCTGACCGATCCCAGACAGGTGCTGGAGGTGCTGCGGCTGTATGCCCGGCCCGACAACCCGCTGCACGTGCCGGAGATCGGCAACAGCGCCGCCTTCGCCCGGTATCTGTGGCCGGCGCTGGGGCATGGCGCGATCGGCTTCGCCCCGTTCGGCATGGATGACACCGGCTATTCCAATTACCCGCTGGGCGCGCGGGTGCTGGACGAGGCGACGGTGGAGGCGTTCGCCGCGCCGTACCGGCTGTTCGCGCCGATGGCGGGCGCCTGGGCACGGGTGGCGGCGGGCAATCCCGGCTGGGGCACGGCCAAGCTGGCGGACGGCGCGGGGGAGAGCCGCGCGATGGGTCGCTGGACGATCAGCGTCAGTTATGACGAATGGCAGTTCGGATCGCGCGATTCCCCGTGGCTGAAGTCCGATCCCACGCCGACCGAAGGGCAGCCGGTGGGCGGCGCGGTCGCGGTGCAGACCGGGCCTGACACATTCTTGGTCGCCGGCGCGGACGCCCGCGTCGCCATCAGCCTGACCAGCCCGGCGGCGGGGGAGACCGGCACGATGCTGTCGGTGGAGGAGGGCACGCTGCGCCCCGACGGCAGCTTCGCCACCCGCCGCGTGTGGAACGGCGACCAGACCGATTACGGATTGAACTTCACCAAACAGCCCGTCCTGCTGCGGGTCACGATGGGCACCTACAAATGAGGGCACTTCCTATGCTGCGTACCCTGACCATGACCGCCGTGGCGCTGTGCCTCGCCGGTCCGGCCCTCGCCAGCGAGGTCGCGCGCCTGCCGCATGGCGTTTTGGTGACGCCCGATGCCGGCCCGGCGAAGGCGGTGCGGGTGCTGGTCTATGGCGACGGGCAGTTCCGCGTCACCGCCATGCCGGCGGGCGACACCCGCGTGCCCGACAGCCTGATGGTGATCGCCGACCCGGTGGAGGACTTCACCTTCGCCCAGACCGGCGATGCCGTAACCCTCAGCACCGCGACCGGCACGGCGGAGGTGCGGCTGGCCGACGGGCATGTGCGCGTGCTGGACGCCGCCGGGGCGGAGCTGCTGAGCGAATCCCCGCGCACGCCGTTCCAGCCAGTGACGATCCAGGGGCGCACCTTCCAGCAGATCAGCCAGCAGTTCAACCGCGGCACCGACGAAGGCTTCTACGGCCTGGGCCAGCACCAGAACCGGCAGATGAACTACAATGGGGAGGACGTGGAGCTCGCCCAGCACAACATGGACATCGCGGTGCCCTTCGTTGTGTCCACCAAGGGGTACGGCCTGCTGTGGGACAATGAATCGATCACCCGGTTCGGCGATCCGCGCCCGCCGCAGCTGATCGGCGCGGATGCCACGGACGCGCTGAAGGTGACGAGCAACGGCCAGCCGGGCTGGCAGGCGGAATACTACCTGGGTGACACGCTGGCCGTGCGGCAGGTCGAGCCCGTCATCAACTACCAGTATCTGCGCGACCAAGCCCGCTGGCCGGAGGCGGCGAAGGCGACCACCGTGGCCTCGGGCGAAAGCGGGCAGAACACGCAAGGGGTCGCCACGCAATCGCAGCGCGTGGTGTGGACCGGCACGCTGCAGCCGGAGGCGGACGGCGTGCACAAGCTGCGGCTCTATTCCAGCAGCTATGTCCGCGTGTTCGCCGACGGCAAGGAGGTGCTGAACCGCTGGCGGCAGAACTGGAACCCCTGGTACCACAATTTCGACCTGCCGCTGAGTGCCGGCAAGCCGGTGGAGCTGCGCATCGAATGGGAGCCCAACCAGGGCTACATCGCGCTGTTCGGCAGCGACCCGCTGGCCGACGAGGATCGCCATTCGCTGTGGCTGTCGAGCGAGGCGGCGGAGGCGATCGACTATTATGTCGTGACCGGGCAGGACATGGACGGCGTGATCGCCGGCTATCGCGACCTGACCGGCAAGGCGGCGCTGATGCCCAAATGGGCCTACGGCTTCTGGCAGAGCCGCCAGCGCTACGACACGCAGGACCAGTTGCTGGACGTGGTGCGCGAATATCGCCGGCGGCGCATCCCGCTCGACAACATCGTGCTCGACTGGCGGTACTGGACCGATCCGACCTGGGGCAGCCACGAATTCGACGCCACCCGCTTCCCCGATCCGGTGAAAATGGTGGAGGAGGTCCACCAGCTCGACGGGCGGATCATGATCTCCGTCTGGCCCAAGTTCTACCCGACCACGAAAAACGGGCAGGAGCTGGACGCAGCCGGCTTCCTGTACCGCCGCCCGCTGGAGGCGGGGCAGAAGGACTGGGTGGGTCCGGGCTACGCCAACACGTACTACAACCCGTACACCAAGCCGGCGCGCGACATGTATTTCCGCCAGATCAAGGAGGCGCTGGTCGACAAGGGCTTCGACGCGTGGTGGATGGATGCGGTGGAGCCGGACTGGCATTCCAACCTGTCGGTGGAGGAGCGCAAGTACCAGATGGGCCCGACCGCGCGCGGGCCGGGCGCGTTCGTGTTCAACTCCTACCCCCTGATCCATGCGGAAGGGATGGCCGACGGCCTGCGGGACGCGCAACCGGACCGGCGGCCGTTCATCCTGACGCGGTCCGGCTTCGGCGGGATCCAGCGGACCAGTTCGGCGCTGTGGTCGGGCGACGTCGCCGCACGGTGGGACGATCTGCGCGACCAGATCAGCGCGGGCGTCAACATCTCCCTGTCGGGCATCCCCAACTGGACGCATGATATCGGCGGTTTCGCGGTGGAGGACCGCTACACCCGCGCGGAGCCCGAGCATCTGCCCGAATGGCGGGAGCTGAACCTGCGCTGGTTCCAGTTCGGCGCCTGGACCCCGCTGTTCCGCAGCCATGGCGAGACCCCGTACCGCGAGGTGTACGAACTGGGGAAGGACGATCCGGCGATGTACCGGGCGATGGTCGGCCTGATCGAGCAGCGCTACCGGCTGCTGCCCTACATCTACTCGGTCGCGGCGGACACATACTGGCAGGACGGCACCATCATGCGCGGCCTGCCGATGGATTTCGCCGCCGACCGGGAGGTGTGGGGCGTCGATGACCAGTACATGTTCGGCCCCGCCTTCCTGGTGGCCCCGGTGACGGAGCGGGGCGCCACGTCGCGGCAGGTGCGCCTGCCCGCCGGGGCGGACTGGTACGATTGGCGCAGCGGCGCGTTCCATCGCGGCGGGCAGGCGATCACCGCGCCGGCCGCGCGGGAGGAGATCCCGGTCTATGTCCGCGCGGGTGCCATCGTGCCCACCGGTCCCGCCATGCAGCACAGCGCGGAGCAGCCCGACGGGCCGATCGTGCTGCACGTCTTCACCGGTGCCGACGGCGCCTTCACTTGGCAGGAGGATGACGGCACCACCCATGGTTATCAGCAGGGGCAGCGGTCCGCCGTGCCGATCAGCTGGAACGATGCGGCCGGCACGCTGACGATCGGCGCGCGCCAGGGCTCCTGGCCGGGGATGGCGGGGCAGCGGGCGATCTCCGTCCGCTTCCACCAGCCGGACCGGGCGGTCGCCCCCGACTTCAGTGAGAATGGAGAGCACAGCCTGACCTATGACGGAACGGCGGTGACGGTGCGCCGCTGACGATGGCGCGGGAAGTCCGGCACGGCAGGGTCGTGCCGGAAAACCGACGGTAGCCGTACCGCGCGGGCGGGCAACAACCCGGACAATCGGAACGGCTTTCGCCTTAAACCAAAATATTTTCTGCAAACGATACCGTCGAGAGGCCTCTGCCAGTTGACGTCGGTTGCGACTCACGTAATGAGAACGCTACCGTTTAATGAGTCAGACAATTAGACTCGCGGTTCAGGGGAGGCTGTTCATGAAGCTTGCACAGGGGCATGGCCGCGGTGTTGCGGGGCTGCGCGCGGGCGCATCCACGATCGCGCTGGCGGCGATCGCGATGACATTCCCGGCCTCCGCCCAGCAGGAGGTGCCGGGTTCGATCGATACTACGCAGGAAGCGGCGCCCGGCGCCGATGTCGGCGAGACGCCTGATAATGGAGACACGATCGTCGTCACCGGCCGCCGCGCCGCGCTGGAGGCGGCGGAGGACCGCAAGCGCCGCAGCGAGACGATCCTCGATTCCATCGTGGCCGACGATGCCGGCCGCCTGCCGGATAATTCGATCACCGAAGTGCTGCAGCGCGTGTCCGGCGTGTCGATCGTGCGCTTCGCCGCCTTGGGCGACCCCGACCATTATTCCGCGCAAGGATCCGGCGTGCAGGTGCGCGGCCTGACCGGCGTGGCATCGCGGCTGAACGGGCGGGAGATCTTCAGCGCCAATGGCGGCCGCGCCATCCTGTGGAGCGACGTTACGCCCGAGCTGATGGCCGCGGTCGACGTTTACAAGGCGTCCACCGCCGACCTGATCGAAGGCGGCACCGGCGGGCAGATCGACCTGCGCACCAAGATGCCGTTCGACTTCGACGATGGTGAGTTCCACCTCGCCGGTACGGCGGAGGTCAGCGCGGGCGACCTGGCGGAGAAGTTCGACCCGATGGCGTCGGTCCTGCTGACGGATTCGTTCGACACCGGCATCGGCCGCATCGGCGTGCTGGCCGACATCGCGTACAGCCAGTTCAGTTCGCTGTCGCAGTTCATCCGCGTGGAACCGTATCTCCGGACCAGGATCGGCGCGCGCGACTATTACGTTCCGGCCGGCTTCACCTATGGCGAGGAGGCGTTCCGCTATCGCCGCAATGGCCTATACGGCGCGGTCCAGTGGCAGCCGAACGACGACCTGACCTTCAGCGCGACCTATTTCCAGACCAAGTACAACAGCCGGTCCAGCGATTACGGTGCGCAGGTCAGTTCGCAGGCGCTGGCCGTCGATCCGGCAAACAGCACGTTCGATGACGACGGTCTGCTGCTGAGGACCGACTCGCTGTTCAACCGCGACACTGCGACGTTCCTGCCCAGCACTTCCCAGGTGAACAGCAGCGGCAACAAGGGATACGTGGACAGCGAGACGAAGACGCAGGATTACTCCCTGTCCTTCATCTGGGATCCGGAGGATGGTCCGCTGAAGATCAGCGGCGCGCTGCAGCGGGTGGATTCGCGCCAGATCTACGACCGGCTCGACATCTTCCGCGAGGTCGGCTTCGGCCTCGGCTTCGGCATGGACCTGACCGGCGACCTGCCGCTGATCACCGTGTCGCCGGGTGTGCGCGACAGCTTCGCCAACCCGGCCAATTACCTCTGGTCGGCGTCCATGCCGCATAACGAGGACAACAAGGGCCGGCTCGACACCGCGCAGCTGGACCTGGAGTACGAATTCGACGACAGCTTTTTCCGCTCCATCAAGGTCGGCGGGCGCGTGGCGGAACGGACCGAGCGCGACTTTGCCAATGGCTACAACTGGGCGGCGCTGGGCCGCGGCTGGAACGGCGATCCGCAGCTGACCTTCGCCAATGCGGCGCCGGGCGATGTCGACCTCTACATCTTCAAGGACTTCTTCCGCGGCGAGACGGCCCTGCCGGGCAATCTGTATTTCGCGACGGAGGAGCTGGCCGCCCGGCTGGACCGGACCGAGCTGACCCAGCCGCCGCCGGCCGGCTTCTGCCCGCCGGGGACGGAGTTCAACTGTTCGGCATCCGGCCCGCTGCCGCGCACCGGTTATGGCGGGGCCGGCGGCATCCGCCCGGTCGGTTTCGTCCTGCCGGACGACCGCGTGGACAACCAGACGATGAACTACGCCGCCTATGCGCTGGCGCGGTTTGGCCCGGAATTCGACGAAGAGGGCATTTCGGGCAATGTCGGCGTGCGTGTCGTGCATATCGAGAACGAGGGCAGCGGCTTCGTCCGCCAGAGCGGCGTCACCTTCATCCGTGATGGCCGCACCTTCACCCTGACGAACTCGGCCGTGCCGCGTGGCGGGAAGGCTGAATTCACGCGGGTGCTACCCTCGATCAACCTGGCCTATTCGCCGACGCCGGACATCAAGCTGCGCGCCAGCTACAACATCACGCTGGACCTGCCGACGTTCAACGCGCTGCGGGCTTCTGGCGGGGTGGGCGTGGCGACCACCAGCAATCCGGTGCAGGGGCAGCCCGGCATCTTCACCAATTTCACTGCCGAGACGGGCAACCCGCTGCTGAAGCCGGCGCTGTCGAACAATATCGACTTTTCGGCGGAGTATTATCTCACCGCCGGCACCTCGTTCCACTTCGCGCCATTCTACAAGCGGCTGACCAACATGCCGATCTTCTCCCTGACGGAGCGGGAGGTGACGGTCGTCTATGCCGACGGCACCAGCGAAACGGCGACAGCGGCAGCGACCGACTACAGCAACGCGGAAGAAGCGGCCGAGGTGAAGGGCTTCGAGGTCGGCGGGCGTTTCTTCCTCGACTGGCTGTCCGGCTTCGTCAGCGGGTTCGGGTTCGAAGGCAACTACACCTTCATCGACAGCAAGAATCCGGGTGACGTGTACCGCGACATCAATGGCCAGATCCGGTCGGACGCGCCGCTGGTGGGCCTGTCGCGGCATAATTTCAACGCCACGCTGCTGTACGAACGCGACCCGATTTCCTTCCGCGTCGCCTATTCCTGGCGGTCGAAATACCTGCAATCGACCAACAGCAACGGCACCAATCCGAGCTTCCCGTATTACAGCGCGCCGGGCGTGGTGACCAACCTGTTGAACGGCACGGCGACGAACACGCAGATCGCGCTGCCGGTCTACGGCGACAAATACGGGTCGCTGGACGCGGGCATCCGGCTGCGGGTGAACGAGAACGTGTCCGTCGGCATCCAGGGCACCAACCTGACCGCCGCGACGCAGCGCACATTGATGGGCGGTTACCCGGGCGGCTTGCGCGGACGCAGCTGGTTCCAGGCGGACCGGCGGCTCAACCTGGGCGTCAACGTGTCGTTCTGATGTGTTAGGAAGGATCGCCGCCGGTTGGCGGTGGTCCTTGGAGGCGGCGATGCGCAAGAAGGTCCTGATCGTCGGCGGCGGTACCGCCGGGTGGCTCACCGCCGGGTACCTGGCCCGGCGGCTAGGCGCCGACCTGCCGGGCGGCGTGGAGCTGCACCTGGTGGAATCGGCGGAGATCGGGACCATCGGGGTGGGGGAGGGGACCTTTCCCACCATCCGCCGGACGCTGGCCACCATCGGCATCGGCGAGGCGGAGCTGGTCAGCCGCTGCGGCGCCAGCTTCAAACAGGGGGCGAAATTCACCCACTGGCGCCACGCGCCGGGCGATCCCGGACCCGACCATTACACGCATCCGTTCCAGAATGCGGAGAGCGCGGGCGGGCTGGACCTGCTGCCATACTGGCTGCTGGGCCATGGCGGCACGGCCAATTGGGACGAGGTGTGCAGCCCGCAGAAGAAGGCCGCCGATGCCGGGCGGGCGCCCAAGCTGCCCAGCCATCCGGACTACACCGCGCCGCTCAACTACGCCTACCACTTCGATGCCGCTGCCCTGGCCGACCTGCTGCGGGACAAGGCGGTGGCGAACGGCGTCACCCACCTGTCGGACCGGGTGACGGAGGTCCGCCTGGGCGATGACGGCGCGATCGCCGGCATCGTGACCGAACGCCACGGCACGCTGACGGCGGACCTTTATATCGATTGCACCGGCTTTCGCGCGGAGCTGATCGGCAAGGCGCTGGGCGTGCCGTACCGCTCGTGCCGCGACGTGCTGTTCTGCGACCGGGCGCTGGCGCTGCAGGTCCCCTATGCCAGCGCCGATGCGCCCATCGCGTCATATACCCTGGCGACGGCGCAGGATGCCGGCTGGGTGTGGGACATCGGGCTGGAGACGCGGCGGGGTATCGGCCACGTCTATTCCTCCGCACATTCGGACGATGCGGCGGCGGAGGCGGCGCTGCGCGCCTATGTCGGCCCCGCCGCCGACCGGCTGGAACCGCGCGCGATCCGCTTCGATGCCGGCTACCGCGAGATCAACTGGCATCGCAACTGCGTCGCCATCGGGCTGTCGAGCGGCTTCTTCGAACCGCTGGAGGCGACCGGCATCGTGTTTTCCGAAGTCGCCGCCGGGATGGTCGCCAACCTGTTCCCGTGGGGCGGCGATCACGAAACCTCCGCCCGGCAGTTCAACGCCAACATGCTGCGCCGGTACGAACGGGCGCGCGACTTCATCAAGCTGCATTATTGCCTGACCGAGCGGCGCGACACGGCGTTCTGGCGCGACAATGCCGAAGCGGCATCCGTGCCGGACAGTTTGCGGGAGCTGATCGAGCGCTGGCGGTTCCGCCCGCCGACGGAGATCGACATCGATGCCAATGTCGACATCTTCACCGAAGCGAGCTGGCAATATGTGTTCTACGGCATGGGCGGGCAGACCGATCTCCGCCCACGCGCGGGCGTGTTCCGCTACGCCGCGGAGGCGCGCGCCGCCTTCGCGCAGGTGGAACGGCAGGCCGCCTACGCCATCGCCAACCTGCCCACCAACCGCGACCTGATCGCCCAGGCGCGCCGCCGCCCGTTCGGCCAGGTGGGCATGGCCGCATGACGCAGCCGCGACCGCTGGGCCGGATCGTCATCGTCGGCGGCGGCACGGCGGGGTGGATGACGGCGGCGGTGCTGGCGCGGCTGGTGCCGGGCGGCACGTCGGTCACGCTGGTGGAATCGGATGCGATCGGCACTGTCGGCGTGGGGGAGGCGACGCTGCCCTCCCTCAGCGACCTGCACCGCCTGCTCGGCATTCAGGAGGACGCCTTCATCCGGGCGACCGGCGCCACCTTCAAGCTGGGGATCGAGTTCGCCGGCTGGGGCGCGGCGGGCACCCGCTACTTCCACCCATTCGGCACGTACGGCCGCGATGCGGCGGGGCTGCCGTTCCATCAGCTATGGCTGCGCAAGCTGGCGCAGGACGGGCCGGCGGCGGCGGGCGGGATCGAGGATTACTGCCTCAGCGCGGTCGCCGCGCGCGAAGGGCGCTTCACCCGGCCGGCGGGGGAGGCGAACGCGGTGCTGGCATCCTTGCGCTACGCCTTCCACCTGGATGCGGGGCTCTATGCCGCGTTCCTGCGCCAATATGCGGAAGGCGGCGGTGTGCGGCGGGTGGAGGGCCGCATCCGGGAAGTCGCGCTGGCGCCCGACACCGGCTGCATCGATGCGGTGGTGCTGGACGACGAGCGGCAGGTCGCGGGCGATTTCTTCGTGGATTGCAGCGGCTTCCGGTCGCTGCTGCTGGGCGGTGCGCTGGGCGTACCGTTCGTCAGCTGGCAGCACTGGCTGCCGTGCGACCGGGCACTGGCCGTGCCCAGCGCCGTCGCGGGTGCGGCGCATCCCTTTACCCGGTCCACCACCACCGGGGCCGGCTGGCGCTGGCGCATTCCGCTGCAGCACCGCGTCGGCAACGGTCATGTCTATGCCAGCGCGTTCACCGACGACGGCGCCGCGGCGGACGCGCTGCTGGCGGGTCTCGACAGTCCCGCCACGGCGGAGCCGCGGCCGATCCGTTTCACCGCCGGCGTGCGCGAGCGGTTGTGGGAACGCAATTGCGTCGCCGTCGGCCTCGCCGGCGGGTTCCTGGAGCCGCTGGAATCCACCGGCATCCACCTGATCCAGTCCGGCATCACCCGCCTGATGAGCCTGCTGCCCGATAGCGGGCACGACCCGGCGGGGCGGGCGCAATACAACAGGCTGCTGCGGGAGGAATACGAGCAGGCGCGCGATTTCGTGCTGCTGCATTATATCGCCGCCGGGCGGCAGGATACGCCGTTCTGGCGCCATTGCCGCGCCACCACGCCGCCCGACACGCTGGCCCACGCGATTGAGCTGTGGCGCGGGCGCGGGCGGGTCATGCCGCCCGCCGGGCACCTGTTCACGCCGCCAAGCTGGGTCGCCGTGCTGCTGGGCCAGGCGGGACCGCCGCAATCATACGATCTGCAGGCCGACCTGCTGCCGGCGGCCGAACTGGCCCGCTTCCTGGCGCATCTGCGCGACGTGATCGGCCGGACCGCCGCCGCCATGCCCGATCACGGGGCTTTCATCGCACGCAACTGCGCCGCCGCTGGCGCGGCGCGCACAATTGCCGCCTGACAGGAGAGAACCGGCATGTTCACCTCGCTCGCATTGCGGCGGATCGCGGCCGCCGCGCTGGCCATCGTGACACTCACGCCGGCAAGCGCGCAGGATGCCGCCCCGGCCCGGCGGATCGAGGTCGACCTGTCCCGCGCGGCGGGGCCGATGGACCGGTCCTTCGACCTGTCGGTCGGATCCGATTACTCGGGCACGCTGCGCCGGCCGGAGAACCTGGCACAGCTCGCCATCGCGGTGGACGAACTGGGTTTCCGCTATGTCCGGTTCCACGACATCTTCCACGACGACCTCGGCACGGTGAAGCAGCAGGATGGCCGCATCACCTATGACTGGGCGGAGCTGGACCGGCTGATCGATGCGCTGCTGGCGCGCAACATCCGACCCTTCGTGGAACTGGGCTTCACGCCGGGCGCGCTGAAGACGTCGGAACAGACGATCTTCTACTGGAAGGGCAACACCTCCCACCCCCGGATGGACGGTTGGGCCGATCTGGTCGACGCCTTCGTCCGCCACGCACGCGAACGCTATGGCGCGAACGAGGTGCGCCGCTGGTATTTCGAGGTGTGGAACGAGCCCAATCTGGCCGGTTTCTGGGAAGGCGCCGACCAGCAGGCCTATTTCGACCTCTATGCCGCCAGCGCGCGCACGATCAAGGCGATCGACCCGCAATTGCGCGTCGGCGGGCCATCCACCGCGGGGGCGGACTGGGTGCCCGAACTGCTCGCCTTCGTGGCGGCGAACGATCTGCCGATCGATTTCGTGACCACGCATACCTACGGCGTCGATGGCGGCTTCCTGGACGAGAAGGGGCAGGACGACAATCGACTGTCCACCAACCCGGACGCGGTGATCGCCGATGTGCGCAAGGTGCGCGGCGAGATCGACGCGACCGCATATCGCGGGCTGCCGCTGTTCTTTACCGAATGGAGCGCCAGCTACAATCCGCGCGATCCGGTCCATGACAGCTATATCAGCGCGCCCTACATCCTATCCCGGCTGCGCGGCACGCAGGGGCTGGCGCAGGGGATGAGCTACTGGACGCATACCGACCTGTTCGAGGAACCCGGCCCGCCGTCCACGCCGTTCCACGGCGGCTTTGGCCTGATGAACCGCGAAGGCATCCGCAAGGCCGCCTGGTTTGCCTACCGCTACCTGCACGAGGTCGAGGGTGACGCGATCCCGCTGACCGATAACGAGGCATTGGCCGCCACGGCGGATGGCGAGACGGACGTGCTGCTGTGGGCCTGGCGCCAGCCGCCGCAGGAGTTGAGCAACCGCCCTTTCTTCACCACCGTGCTGCCGGCCCGGCCGATCGAACCGGCGGAGCTGCAGTTTTCCGGGCTGGCGCCGGGCCGCTACACGCTGACGGTCAGGCGCACCGGGTTCCGGCAGAACGATGCGCACACCCGCTATCTGGAGATGGGCTCCCCCGCCGAACTGGACGCAGCGCAACTGGCGGAGTTGCAGGCGCTGACGCAGGACCGGCCGGAGATCAGCCGCGCGGTCGAGATCGGCACGGACGGGCGCTACAATCTGCGGATCGACATGCGCAGCAACGATGTCGTCCTCGCCACGCTGGCGCCTGGGGCATGAGTTACAACCGCCGCGACACGATCCGTCTGGCGCTGGCTGGCGGCGGCACGCTGGCAGGTGGCGCCCTGCTGCCGCAGGCGCCCGCCGATGCGGCGGGAGCAGCGGCGGAGGCGGGGGGCGCGCCCTTGTGGCGTCCGGGGGTCGAGGGGCAGCGCCGCGCCGACCTCGGCAACGGGACGTACCGCAATCCGGTGCTCGCCGGCGACCGGCCCGATCCCAACGTGCTGAAGGATGGGGAGGATTACTACGCGGCCTTCTCCTCCTTCCTGTATTATCCCGGCGCGCCGATCTGGCATTCGCGCGATCTGGTGAACTGGACCCCTCTGGCCGCCGCGGTGACGATGCCGATCGGCTCCATCTGGGCGCTCGACATCGCGAAGGTCGGCGACACCTATTACATCTACATCCCCGCGCTGGACGATGCCGACCCGGCCCGGCCGCTCAAGACCTATGTCGTCCATGCGCCCAGCATGGCCGGCCCGTGGAGCGATCCCATCGACCTGCATCTCGATGGCATGATCGATCCCGGTCACGCCATCGGGGAGGATGGCGGGCGGTACCTGTTCTTCAACGGCGGCAACCGCGTGCGGCTGAGCGATGACGGCCTGTCCGCGGCCGGCGCGGTGAGCCATGTCTATGATGGCTGGCCGATCCCGGAAGACTGGATCATCGAAGGCTTCGCGCTGGAAGGACCCAAGATCACCCGGCACGGCGGCTGGTTCTACATGTTCTCCGGCCAGGGCGGCACGGCCGGGCCGCCGACCAGCCACATGGTGGTGGTCGCCCGCTCTCATTCCATCGACGGGCCGTGGGAGAACTGTCTGCACAACCCGATCGTGCGCACCGCCAGCCGGGAGGAGCCGTGGTGGTCGCGCGGCCATGCCACGGCGCTGGAGGGGCCGGACGGCCGCTGGTGGCTGGTCTACCACGGATACGAGAACGGTCTGCGCACACTGGGCCGGCAGATGCTGCTGGAGCCGATGGAGTGGACGGCGGATGGCTGGCCGGGCGCCACCGGCGGCGACCTGGGTCGGCCACTATCCATGCCGGGTGCCGGTGGTGGGGACCATGGGCAGGCCCTGTCTGGCTTCGCCCCCGATGCGATCGGGACGCGGCTGACCTTCTGGGCGCCCCGGTCGGGCTATCTGGACCGCGCGCGTATCGCCGATGGCGCGCTGACCCTGTCGACGCAGGGGACCGGGCCTGCCGACGCCTCCCCGCTGCTGTTCGTCGCGGGCGACCGGTCTTACGAGATCGAGGTGGAGGTGGCGATCGAGGGCGACACGCAGGCGGGCCTGCTGCTGTTCTACAACGAGAAGCTGTTTTGCGGCCTCGGCCTCGGCACCGAACGCCTGCATGCCTGGCGCATCGGGCAGGAGGAGCGCTGGCCGCCCGGCGCGCCGATCGATGCGCCGCGCCTGTTCTTGCGGCTGGTGATGGAGGAGAACGTCGTCACCTTCCTCCACAGCCCCGACGGGCGCCGCTGGACCAAGGAGCGGTCGTACGAGGTGGGCGGCTACAACCACAATGTCGCGGACGGCTTCCTGAGTCTGCGGCCCGGCTTCTACGCTGCGGGGCAGGGGCGGGCGACCTTCCGCGGGCTGACCTATCGTGCCCTGGCCGATGTAGAGGACGTGGTGCGGGCGTGAGGTATCGGCGTCGATGGCCCATCGTTGCGGCGCTGGCCTTGCTGTCGCCGGTGCCGGCCATCGCCCAGGCGGGCGAAACCGCTTACGAATGGCGTAACGTGGTGGTGGGCGGCGGCGGCTTCGCGCCGGGGATCGTGTTCAGCCCGGTCGAGCGTGGCCTCGCCTATCTGCGCACCGACATGGGCGGCGCCTATCGCTGGGATGCGACGGAGGCACGCTGGCTGCCGCTGCAGGACGGCGAGGCGGTGTCGAGCTTCATGGGCATCGAGAGCATCGCCCCCGATCCGGTCGATGCCGATGTGGTCTATCTGGCGGCGGGCATGTCGGCGCGCGGGGCGGCGGCGATCTTCCGCTCCGCCGACCGTGGCGCCACCTGGCGGCGTACGCGCGTGCCCTTCGCCATGGGCGGGAACGAGGATGGGCGCGGCATGGGCGAACGGCTGGCGGTCGATCCGCACAACACTGCCACCCTGCTGTACGGGTCGCGGCACGACGGGTTGTGGCGCAGCGACGATGCCGGCGAACATTGGGGCAAGGTGGCGGGCTTCCCGCTGGTCGGCCTCGGCCTGCCGGATCGGCCGCGCACCACGCATGGCGGCCTGTCCTTCGTCCTGTTCGACCGTGCCCGACCGGGCCGGATCGTCGTCGCCAGCGCCGATCCCGGCACGCAGCACCTGTTCCGATCCGACGATGGCGGCGCCACATGGCAGGCGGTCGCGGGCGGCCCGCCCGGCGATCTGTTCCCGGTGAAAGGCGTGATCGGCGGCGACGGGGTGCTGACCGTCACCTATTGCGACGCGATCGGTCCCAACGGCATCCGCCGCGGCGCCGTCTGGCGGCTGGACCTGGCGAGCGGGAGCTGGACCGATGTGACTCCGCTGAAGGGCGCGGCAGTGGTGCCGGGCGGGTATATGGGGCTGGCGGTCAGCGCCACTGACCCGCAGGTGATCGCGGTCGGCACGGTCAACCGCTACCGTCCGGGCGACACACTATGGCGCAGCGCCGACGGGGGCCGCAGTTGGAGCGAGCTGTGGCGGCGCAGCACGCGCGATGTCGCCGCCACCCCGTTCCTGGCGTTCGACGATCCGGAGCCCGATTTCGGCCACTGGATCGCGGGGCTGGCGATCGACCCGTTCGATCCGGACCGGGCCGCCTATGTCACCGGCGCGACCACCTACGCCACCGATGCGTTCGGCGATCCCGGCACGATGCGCTGGGCTCCATGGACGCGGGGCATCGAGCAGACCGCGATCATCACGCTGGTCAGCCCCACCGGCGGCGCGCCGCTGGTGTCCGGCTTCGGCGATCTGGGCGGGTTCCGGCACGACGATCTGCGCGTGTCGCCGCCGCGCGTGCATCTCCACCCGTTCCTGACCAACACCAATTCGCTCGATTATGCGGGCGCGGCCCCGCAGGTGATGGTCCGCAGCGGCAACACCCATGCGCCGACCGTGCCCGACACCTCGCTCGCCTGGTCGGGCGATGGCGGGGCGAGCTGGTCGCCCCTGCGCCTGCCGGCGGAGGAACGGGCCGCCGGTGCGCCGCCGCTGCCGCAAGAAACGGGCAGCGCCGCGATCACCGTCTCCGCCGATGGCAGCGCCTTCGTGGTGGAGACGCTGGCACCGCTGGTCACGCGCGACCGGGGGCGGAGCTGGTCCGCGATCGCCGGCCTGCCTGCCGGCACGCGGGTCACGGCGGACAAGCAATCGGCCCGTCATTTCTACGCCCTCGACTTCGCCGCGGGCGACATCCTGCGCAGCGAGGATGCCGGCGCCTCCTTCCACCCCATCGGCAGCCGCGGCCTGCCGGCGGACCTCACCCCCGCACAGGCGACGGGGCGGGAAGCGGCCAATCCGCTGGTGGCGGTGCCGGGCAGCGCAGGCGCACTGTGGCTGCTGGTGGGGAGCGACCTCTACCGTTCCACCGATCACGGCGCCGGTTGGACGCAGGCCAGCCGCGATATCCGCATCCGCCGGTACGGCCTGGGGCAGGCGGCGCCGGGCAGCGCGTGGCCCGCGCTCTATGCCATTGCGGAGCAGGGCGGGCAGGACGGCATCTACCGATCGCTGGATGGTGGCGGGACGTGGCGGCGGATCAACGACGACGCGCATCAATGGGGCCTGCGCCTGCGCGTCATCAGCGGCGATCCGCGCCGGTTCGGCCGCGTCTATGTCGGGACGGACGGGCGCGGGATCATGTATGGCGACCCGCTGCCGTAGCGGTCGGGCCGCGTCCGACTTGCTCCCGTGCCGCTCGCCGTCGCATAGGGCGATGCCGACCGGGGCACCACAAGGAGTCGCAATTGCCATGGCCTGCCACAGCAAGCTTCCGTTCCCGCACCCAGCCCTCGCAAGCAACTGAGCCACGGGCATGGACGCACGCACCACCGGCCCCACGCCCGACCGGCCCCCGGCAGAGGAACTGCGCGACATGCCCGCAGGCAGCGCGCGACTGGCACGCGGCCTGTCGGGCACGAATCTGGTGCGGGCGGGCGATTACAACCAGCGCACCGTGCTGCAGGCGATCCGGCTGAAGGGGGAGACCACGCGCGTCGCGCTGGCGGCGGAGACCGGCCTGACCCCGCCGACCATCGCCAACATCACCAATCGCCTGATCGATGCCGGGCTGGTGCGGTCGATCGGCCGGTTGCAGGGCGGGCGCGGCCAGCCGCCGCTGCGCCTGCAGGTCGATCCGGACGGCGCGCTGGGCATCGGCCTCAACATCGACCGCGATCACCTGACACTGGTCCTGCTGGACCTGGCGGGCGAGGTGCGCGAGCGGCGCACCCGCGACATCGCCTTCCCCATGCCGGCCGACGTGAAGGCGTTCGTTCACGAACACATGGCAGAGCTGCGAGCGGCTGGAGCGTTCAACCCCGACACGGTGTTGGGCGTCGGCGTCGCCATCCCCGACGATCTGGGCCGCATCGCCCTGCCGGGCCAGCCGGCGGGTTATGCCGCGTGGAGCGATATCGACCTGCCCGCCTTGCTGGCGGAGGAACTGCCCTGGAACATCCACATCGACAATGATGCGGCGGCAGCCGCGCTGGGCGAGGCGCAGAGCGGCACCGCGTTCGAGATGCCGACCTTCTTCTACCTGCTGATCGCTGCCGGTCTGGGTGGCGGTCCGGTCGTCGACCGCACGTACCACCGCGGGGCCCATGCCCGCAGCGGGGAGCTGGGCCTGATGCCCGATGCCACCGGCGGGCAGCCCGGCGCTCTGGTGCAGGATACGGTGTCCATGTCCGCGCTGGCGCAACGCTTGGCGGAGGCGGGCTTCCCCGCGCTGCCGCGGGCGCAGATGGTCGATGGCGAACCGGCGGTGGCGCAGGTGGTCGATCGCTGGATCGCCGACGCGGCACGTTCCCTGATGGCGCCGCTGGTGGCGGTGCAATGCCTGCTTGACCCCGACGCCATCTTGCTGGGCGGGCGGCTGCCCATGCCGCTGATGCAGCGACTGGCGGCGGCGCTGGAAAGCGCCCTGGCCGATGTGCCGCTGCCCGCGCGTGCGGCGATCCTGCCCGCTACCATGGCGGAGGATGCGCCCGCGATCGGCGCTGCCATGCTGCCGTTCCTGGATTATCTGCTGCCGTCCGATGCCAACCTGATGCAAGTTGGTAGAACATAATAAAACAAGACATTTACTTTAGTTGGTGTTGAGCTACGGTGCCGCCAGCGTTGCAAAAGACGCGCTGGGGAGGAGAGACGTGCACCAGCCTTTATCTCATGCCGGGCCGTTGGCGCTGGGCATCGACTTCGGCGGTACGAAGATCGAGGCTAATGTGCTCGATGCCGCTGGCGGCGTGCTGTGGCGTCGGCGCGATCTCAATCCGGGCAGCTACGACGCGGCGCTAGCCGTTATCGGCCAGCTGGTGATGGCGGCGGAGCAGGCGGTGGGTGCGCGCTGCACGATCGGCATCGGTGCGCCGGGGTCTCCTTCGCCGCAAACTGGGCTGATGCGCAACGCGAACTCCGTGTACCTAAACGGCCGGGCCTTCGCCGCCGATCTGGAACGGGCGCTGGGCCGGCCGGTCCGGCTGGCGAACGATGCCAATTGCCTCGCCGTTTCGGAAGCGGCCGATGGTGCGGCGGCGGACGCGGCGTCTGTCTTCGCGGTTATCATAGGGACGGGTCTCGGCGGTGGGCTGGTGGTCGGCGGCGCGGGCGTCTTGGGGGCGCACGGCATCGCCGGGGAGATCGGCCACCTGCCACTGCCCTGGCAGACCGGCGCGGAACTGGATGCGCCCGCCTGCTGGTGCGGCCTGACCGGCTGTTGCGAGACCTGGGTATCGGGCACCGGCTTCGCCCGTGCCTTCCACGCGGCGAACGGCTACGCCCTGTCCGCGCCGGAGATCGTCGCCGGTGCGCGCGACGGCGATCCCGCTGCCATGATTGCGCTCGACGCCTATATCAACCGGCTGGGGCGGGTGCTGGCGCTGATCGTCAACCTGCTGGATCCGGCGGTGATCGTGCTGGGGGGCGGCATGTCCAAGGTGGACGAACTCTACCCCGCGCTTCCCGCGATCGTGCATCGATACGCCTTTTCCGATCTGTGGGACGGCAGCATCGTGCCCGCGCGCTGGGGCGATGCATCGGGCGTACGCGGCGCGGCGCGGTTATGGGCAGGGGCGGCCATGGCGGGTTCGGGCGTCGGGTCATGATCGCGGCGGGATCAGGGGAGGTGCGGATGCGTGCGGGAAGTCTGTTGGCCGGCGCGGCCTTGGGCTGTCTCCTCGCGCTGCCGGCGCTGGCGCAAAGCCCGGCGCAACCGCTGGAATTGCAATCGCCCGATGGCCGCAACGTGGTGCGCGTGGCGACCGATGCGCAAAGCCGCCCGACTTACACGGTGCTGCGCGACGGGCAGGTGATCCTGGCCCCGTCCGCCATCGTGCTGGAGTTGACCGATGATCGCATCGGCCCCGGCATGGCCATCGCTGGTGCCGACCGGCGCGACGGGGCCGAGACCTACCCCATCGTGGCCGGCAAGGCGGCTGAAGGGGGCGCGCCCTATCGCGAACTGACCGTGCATTTCCGCGAGAGCGGCGCCGAGCCGCGCAGCATGGACGTGGTGCTGCGCGCCTATGACGATGGGGTGGCGTTCCGCACCGTGCTGCCGGTGCAGCCGCGCACGGCGGCGACGCTGGTGCGCGACGAGCTGACCGAGTTCCGCTTTGCGCAGGCGTACGAATGCTGGGGCTTCAACACCGGGAGCTTCGGCCGCAGTCATGAGGGCGAGTTCGATCCGATCGATACCACCCGCACGCACGAACACAATCTGTTCGACGTGCCGTTCCTGTGCCGCACGGACCGCGCCGCTTTCGCCTTGGCGGAGGCGGATCTCACCGATTTTGCCGGCATGTACCTGACCGGGCGCGGCGATGGCGGGCTGGGCCTCAGGGCCAAGCTGTCACCATCCCTGGACGATCCACGTGTGGCCGTGCGTACGCGCGTCGGCAGCCCGGTCGCGACGCCGTGGCGGGTGGTGATGCTGGGCGATCATGCGGGCGAGTTGCTGGATTCTACGCTGCTGACCGATCTCGCCGAACCGTCGCGGCTCGCCGACACCGGCTGGATCAAACCCGGCCTGTCCGCATGGGACTGGTGGAACGGTCCCAGCCTCGCCGCGGTGCCGCAGGCCGGTATCAACACCGCGACGGCCAAGGCGTTTATCGACTTTGCCGCCGCCAATGGCCTTCCATACATGATGGTGGACGAAGGGTGGTATGCCGGTGCCGGCGGGGCAGGCGTCGTGCGCCCCGGCGCGGACGTGACCCGCACGGCGCCCGGCTTCGACCTGGCCGAAGTAGTGCGTTACGGGCGGGACCGCGGCGTCGGCATCTGGCTGTGGACCAACTGGCGCGCGCTGGACGCGCAGATGGAGGAGGCGCTCACCGTCTACGAACAGGCGGGCGTCGCCGGCATCAAGGTCGATTTCATGGACCGGGACGACCAGTGGATGGTGAACTGGTACACGAAGCTGCTGTCCGCCGCCGCGCGGCATCGCCTGATGGTCAACCTGCACGGTGCCTTCGCCCCGCGCGGGCTGACGCGCACCTTCCCCAACTTCATGACGCAGGAAGGCGTGCTGGGCGCCGAATACAACAAGTGGACCGGGCGGATCACGGCGGAACACAATGTCATGCTCGCCTATACGCGCGGCATGCTGGGGCCGATGGACTACACCCCCGGCGGGTTCCGCAACACGGCGCCCGCCGACTTCACGGTGCAGAGCACGCTGCCCAACGTCCAGACAACGCGCGCGCACGGGCTGGCGATGTATGCGGTCTATCTCTCCCCAGTGGGCATGGTGTCGGACAGCCCCGACACCTACGCCGCCAGCCCCGCCGGGCTGGATTTCATCCGGCAGGTGCCGGCGAGCTGGGACGAGACGCGGTTCCTGGCGGGAGAGGTCGGCGAATGGATCGCGGTTGCCCGGCGCAAGGGTACTGACTGGTATGTGGGGGTGATGAACGGCCTGGAGGGCCGCACTGTGGAATTGCCGCTGGCGAAGCTCGGCCCCGCCTTCACAGTCGAACACTGGCTGGACGGCAGCGCGCCTGACGCGGTTGAGACAGGCAGCCGGCAGGTGCACACGCGCCGCCCGCTGCGCGTGAAGCTGGCGCCGTCCGGCGGGGCCGCGATGATCCTGCGGCCGGCGGCCGATTAGGCCGGCACCCGCCCGATCGCGGCGGCATGGTCGGCGATCAGGCGGATCGTGCTGTCGCCGGTGAAGATGCCGTACCAGCCCTGCGGTTCGTGCGGGGGGTCGCCCATATATTGCCGGTCTCCGTCGCGGAAGCGGTAGTCGGCATGCGCCGCGCGCGCCTCCCCATTCCAGGCCCAGAAGTTCGTCCCCACGATCGGCCCACTCTCGTCCATGCTACGCAGCGTGGCGGCATGTATCTGGCGGTAGAAGCGATCCTTGTAGGTGGTGGGCGCCGCCGGATCGTTGCTGCCGCCATCGCGGGGGTAGCCGAATTCCTCGATCACCATGGGCTTGCCCAACTGGCGGGCCAGCGCCTCGTGTCGGGCGATGTAGTCGGCCACCTGCGCCTGCCCACCGTCATAGGTGCCGGGCAGGTCCCGCTGATCCACCCAGCCCCAGTTGTTGGGCCAAATATGCACGGTCAGGTAGTCGATCGCATCCGGCCGGTGCGCTGCGAGCGCGATGTCCGGCTGCTCCAGCGAACCCTTCAGCCCCTCGCTGCCGGTGGACACCAGGTGATTGGGGTCGAGCGACTTGATGAAGCGGGCCGTTCCCTCCACCCAGCCGGTGAATTGCGGCAGGTCGGCATGCGCCATGTCGCCCGCCGGGCGCGGCTCGTTGGCGAGCTGCCAGCTCATGATCGTGGGATCGTCGGCATAGCGCATGCCCGTCACGCCGTTGGTGCGGGTCACAATTGTGCGGATCCAGTCGCGATACAGCGCCTGCGCCGCCTCGCTGGCGTAGAACTGCGCATTCATGTTGGCAAAGGCCGGCCAGGGATGCGCCGGATCGTTCATGTCGATGTAACGGCCGCCATTCACGTAAGTGAGGTAGGTCATCATGCCGCCCGACCATTCCCAAAAATTGGTCAGTGCCAGCACCGCCCGCATGCCCCGCGCGGCCATCTCCGCCAGGGCGAAATCGAGACCGCCCAGCAGCGCCGCGTTGTAATCTTCGCCCGCATCGCGGAAGCCCGGCTTGATCGAGTTGCGCAAGGGGCCTTCCTCGCCCGAGGCCATGATGCGCAGATTGGTGACGCCCATCGCCCGCAGCGTGTCCAGCTCGCGCCGCAGCCGTGCACGGTCGCCATAGGGCGCATCGGCGCCGAGCCAGGCGGCGTACCAGACATTCGCCCCGACGAAGCGGTACGGCTCCGTCCCCGCCATCAGGCGCATGCCGTCGCGGCGGATGAACGCGGCGGGACGATGGCCGCCGGTGGCTGGATGGGGGCCGGCGGCGGTGCAGCCGGCCAGAACGGCGCTGCCCGCTAAGAAAGCGCGGCGATCGATGCTGTGCGTCACGGTTCCGCTCCTCCCCTCAGCGCTTGGGATAGGTGGCGATCTTCACCCGCAGCAATTGCGCCGCGGTGCTGAAATTCAGCCCCCAATCGACTTGATCGCCGTTCACCACCCGCTCGAACACCCAATTGCCGGCATCGTCATAATGGCCCTGCTCGACCCGTTCGAAGATCAGGTTCGCTTCTTCAGGGTTGGCCATGGCGAAGTCGATTCGGGTGTTGAAGTCGGTCACCAGGAACTCGTCCGGCCCGATCTGCCCGATCGCCGCCCCGCCGGACGGATACTCGTTGCCGGTTGGCGGAGCATTGCCGAAATCTCCCCGCCCGAAGGAGGCGGTCACCTGATAGCGGCCGATCTGCTTCGCCTGCGCGTGGTTGGCAGCGGGGTCGGTCGGCTCCACGAAGCCCCAGGTCTTCCCTTCGAAGGCGAGCCGCGCCCACAACCGCGCGATCGGGCGGAACAGCGCGTAATTGGCCGCGAACGGGGCCAGCGCCTCCGCATCCATCAGCGGGGTCACCGGGCGGCTGGTGCGGAAGCGGCTGTGATCGAGGCCGAACGGCGCCCAGCCGATCGCCCCGTCGCCCACCGCCGCGAAGAAGAACCGCGCATAATCGCGCGTGCGGCCCGTCTCGGGGATCATCAGCGGATTGTCCGCCCGGTTATAGGCGTCCAGGAACCCCTGATAGAGCGCCGGATCAGTGGTGTAGATGTCGGGCGCCAGCAGGTCGATGTTGGGGCCCGCCGCCTTCCACACGTCGATCACCGTGTTCGCCGGACCGCCGCTGGCATAGGTGTTGGGGTCCTGCCACTTGAACGGGCTGCCGGGAAGCGCCGCGTTCACATACATGGGAATGGGCTTTACCGCCTTCCCCGCGGCGGCGATCCGGTCGATGTAACTGGCGACGTGCCATGAATGAAAGAACAGCTCCGCATCGCGGCCGAACAGGTCGGACCAGGTGCCCGGCTGCTTGCCCAGGCGCTGCACCAGCGCATCGGGCACAGGGCCTGCAAACAGGCGGTTCGCCTCCGCCGAATGGTCGCGTGCCAGATTGTACGATCCCGCCTCGTTCTGGATCTGCACCATCAGCACGGTATTTTGCGGGTCCACCTGCCGCAGATGGTCGATGAAGGCAGTGAACGCGCGCGCATCCGCCTCCAACGTGCGTTCGCCATGGGGCGACAACGCGTAATGCAGCGTGCCGTCGGGCGCCAACATGCGCGGGAAACGGCCATTGTCCAGCTTCACCCAGGCGGGCGAATATTGCGGGTTGGTGTTCTTCCAGGTGGCGAACCACAGCAGCACCAGCCGCACGTTGCGTTCGCGCGCCTGCGCTAGCAGCAGGTCGAGATAGCTGAAGTCGAACTCCCCCTCGCGCGGCTCGATCTGCTCCCAGGCGATCGGCACCTCCAGCGTGTTGACGCCCAGCGTGTCCATGACCGGCCATACCTTGGGCATCATGGCGGGCCAGGCGCTGGAATTGTTCATCTGCGCGCCCAGCATCAGGAACGGCTCGCCATCGACCAGCAGCGCATGCCGGCCATCCTGCGTCACGATGCGCGGCACCTCCGTCTCTTGCGCGGCGGTGACCGACGCCGCGCAGGCCAGCAGCAGCGTGGCCAGGAAGGAAAGGCCGAGGCGCATGATGTTACTCCATTGATCGGGTCGGCGGCGATGCTCGCTCACCGGGGGGCACTGTCAAGTCGGGCGATCTCGGTCGCGGCCAGCAGGAAGGCGCCGACTCCGTAATATTGCGTGTCCGATGCGGCCACTTCCTCGGGCCGGTCGCTCACCTGCTGGACCCAGCCGAGCCGCCCGTCCGGCTGGATCGAGTCCACCAGAGCCGCCCAGCCGCGTCGCGCAACAGGCTCGTACTCGGCGCGCGGCAGGATGCCTTGGCGCACACCCCACGCTATGCCATAGGTGAAGAAGCCGGTGCCGCTGGATTCACGCGGCGACCCTTCGGGCGCGAGCAGGGACGGTGCCCAGGTCCCGTCGGCCTTTTGCAGGCTGCGCAACCTGTCCGCCATCTGGCGGAACAGCGTCACCATCCGCTCCCGCTCCGCGCTGCCTTCGGGCAAATAGGGGATGATCCGGGCCATGCCGGCGAACACCCAGCCATTGCCGCGCGCCCAGAACAGCTTGCGCTGCTGTTCGTCGCGCCGGTCGAAGAAGCGGCTGTCACGGAAATACAGCCGCTCCGCCGGATCGTAGAGGAAGTCGGTGATGGCCCAGAACTCGCGCAGGGCGAAGTCGCGGTATTTGGGGTCGCCGGTCTGCCGGCTCAGTTCCAGCATGGCCGGCGGCGCCATGAACAGCGCGTCGCACCAGCACCAGCGGGTCAGGCACTCGGCCGCGTCGTACCCTTCCGGCGGGACGTGGAACGCCAGCGTGGTGACGGCCGGCCGATCGACCACCCGGTCGAACGTCGCCTGCGTCGCCGTGCGTGCGGCCGGGCCCATGCCGTTCGCCGCCGCCCACAGATAGCTTTGCGTGATCACGTGGTCATCCGCGAAGTAGGGGCGTTCGCCCGGGCGCCAGTCGTTGCCGCGGCCCATGGCGATGATCGCGTCACGAATGGCCGGCGGGGCGCCCGCATCGGCCAGCGCGGTCATGCCGACCCAGAACACCGCCTGCTCCCACGCGCGCGGATTGCGGGTCGCATGGGTGGCGCGGCTGATGAGGTCCGCGTCCTGCATGCGGGCGAGTTGCCATTCGGCCAGCCGGGTGGCGAGGGCGATGGGCTCCGCCTCCCCGGCGGGTATCGCGGATCCTTGCGCGCTGGCGGTGGCGGGGCTGGCGATCATCGCGGCGGCGAGCAGCGCCAGCATTCGGACAAACATGCACCTTGCTCCTGAGACTACCCGAAAAAATGGCGCGCCGGGCAGGGACCCGGCGCGCCAGTTGAGGGATCAGATCCTTCCCCGAATACCGAACGCGATGGTGGTACCGTTGAAGAAGGAATTGTCGCGCCGCGACAGGCCGTTGCCGTCGGGCTGATCCGGGTTCTCGTAATAGGTGTAGGTGTTGACGTTGGTGATGTTCAGCGCATCCAGCCGCAGCTCGATATAATCGTTGATGCGGTAGCTGACGGTACCGTCCAGATAGCCCTGCGGGGCGAAGTACACGATCTGGTCGTTGCCCAGATTGTTGAACGACGTGCCCGTCTTCGCCCGGTAATTGTACGACCCGCGCAGTGAGAACGGACCCTTTTCGTAGAAGCCGGTGATGCTGTACGAATATTCGGGCACGAAGGAGATCGACCGCGTGGTGCCAGACGATGCGACGAAGTCACCGCCTTCCTGATCGATATAGGTGAAGCTGCTGGTCACGCCCAATCCGTCGAACGGATCGGGCAGGAAGGTGAAGTTCTGCTGGTAGGCAAGTTCCAGCCCGCGCAGGTTCAGGTCGCCCTGGTTGATCGTCACCGTGCGGCGGATCTGGAAATCGTCGGGGATGTTGCCGTCCGGGAAGCCCAGCGAGGTTGCGTTGAACGCACTGGGCGACAGGCCGAGCGAGCCAAAGGGCACGAAGTCCTGGAAAGCGAAGGGGCGGTTGCGGATGTCCTTCTGGAACACGCCGGCGCTCAGCAGCCCGCCGGGGGCGAAGTACCATTCCGCCACCAGGTCGTACTGGTCGGCGATCTGCGGCAGTAGGTCGGGATTGCCGACCGTCACGTCCGCGTTGAACACGTTGGGCACCACCGTGCTGCCGGCGATGGTGGACAGGGCATTGCGGGTGATCGTGCGCCCACCCGATGCGCGCAGCGTCAGTTCGGGCGTGACGTCGAAGGCCAGGCTCGCCGACGGCAGCCAGTTGTCGTACCCGCCGCGCCGTTCCGCCGGTTCAAACCGGCCGGCGCCCGCGCTGACGTAATTGTTGATGATGGTGCGCGTGTCGGAATAGCGGAGGCCCACATTGCCGCGCAACTCGCTGCCGAACAGCGGCACCTTGAAATTGCCTTCCAGGAAGCCGGTGGCGACCGCCTCCTCCGCCTCGAACGCGCCGTTCAGCAGGAAGGGCGCTTCCTCGTTCGCGCCGTTCGCATCCAGCGTGTTCAGCACGAAATCGCGGGAGAACGTGGCGAATTGCGACGGGAAGCCGTCATTGCCGCCATTGCGCAGCGCGCCAAACTGCACGAACGGATCCATGTAGGAGAAGACGTCGATCGTGCGGAATGTGCCGCCGCCTGGCAGGGTGCGGGTCGCGGCCAGGCCGCTGCTGTCGCGCCGTGCGACCTCCTTCGTGGTGGAGACGTAGCTGCCGCCGAACTTGACCGCGAACATCCGCTCCCCATCGTCGAACACAGTCCAGTCCAGCACCGCGCGGGCGTTGCGCTGCTTGTCGTCCTCGAACGAGTCGCCGAAGCCGAGCGAAGGGTCCGTCCAGTTGCGCGGATTGGTGAAGTCGACCGGGGAGGAAATCGTGGGGTAGCTGACATCGGCCGACGGATCGAAGGTGGTGTCGACGCTGTAGATGTTGCTGACGATGCGGTTCTGCGAAAGGTGCGCCTCGCTCTTGCTGAGATTGCCCTGCGCCGAAAGCGTCAGGTTATCGCTGATCTGGTATTGCGCGCGCAGGATGCCGTACAGGAATTCGGTCTCCCCATCGCGGTAGAAGCTTTCGGTCAGCAGCGATGTATTGCCGAACGTGCCGTACAGATTGTTGTATTCGTCAAGCTGCACGTTCAGCGGGATCAGGCCGGAATTGGTGCCGCGCCCCGGCGGGCTTGTGGTGCCGCGCACCGTGCGGCTGTTACGCACCGGCACGCCGAACGTATATTCGTCCGAACTGTCGGTCAGCCGCGAATAGATGCCGTCCAGGCTCACATCCAGCCGGTCCGTCTTGTACTGGAGGGAGCCGACCAGGCCGAGCCGTTCACGCTCGTTGTTGGAGGCGAATACCCGATAGAAGCGGGGCAGGTAGCCATTGGCGACTTGATCGCGCGACAGGCTGCCGAAATTGGCCCGCGGATTGTCGAGGTCGAGCTGGAATTCGAATGGGCCGACCAGCGGGCGGGGCCGTCCGGCGGGCGTGTTGTACCCGCCCGATCCGATGACGGAGGAATTGTACCCGCCAGTGGACTGGAAGCCCGACCGTTCGTTCACCGTGCGCGAATAGGCGATGCCGAACAGGGCGCCGAAATCGCCCATGGTGTCGCTGACCAGCAGCGATCCGCGCGGGCCCCATTCCTTCGACTGCGTGTTGTAATTGGCCTGAGCGGTGTAGCGGATCACGCGGCCATTGCTGTCGAACGGACGCGGGGTCTGCAGGTCGACATTGCCGCCGATGCCCCCTTCCTCCAGATTGGCGAGCGGGGTCTTGTAGACGTCCACCCGGCCGAACAGCTCCGACGGGAAGACGTCGTAATTGAAGTCCCGCGCGGACGAGCCGACATTGAGCGAGGAGGTCGTGCGGACCGGCGCCATGTTGATGGTGGTCACCGTGAAGTCCGACCCGAGGCCCCGAATGCTGATCCGCTGTCCTTCGTTGGAGGCGCCGTCGCGCCCCAGGATCACGCCGGGGATACGCTGC
This sequence comes from Croceibacterium sp. TMG7-5b_MA50, assembly GCF_039830145.1. Lineage (NCBI taxonomy): Bacteria > Pseudomonadati > Pseudomonadota > Alphaproteobacteria > Sphingomonadales > Erythrobacteraceae > Croceibacterium > Croceibacterium sp. TMG7-5b_MA50. Next base: position 72,792 of record NZ_CP156083.1, read on the forward strand.
AGCGAATCCGCGATGTTCGCCTCCGGGAACTTGCCGATGTCTTCCGCGACGATCGAATCGCGCACGCCGATCGCCTCCCGCTTCAGCTCCAGCCCTTCGGCAAGGCTGCGGCGGAACCCGGTGACGACGATCTCCTCGCCGGCGCCTTCGTCCTGCGCATCGGAGAGCACAGCGGTCGGGGCGGTGGGGCTGTCCGGCTGCGGCGCGCCTTGGGCGAGGGCCGGCACTGCCAGCAAATGGACGGCGAGTGCGCCGAGGGATGCTGCGCCAACCAGAACGCGTCGTGCCATTGTACCTCTCCTGACCTTTCCGCTTGCCGCGGTTTAAATCAGTTATCATATCAATTTAATTTAGTGTCAATTGCCTTCGGTGGGGCTGCCCAGTCATACTGAGTGAAGGCAGGTCCGAGAGTATTGTGATGGTTTGACAAGGCTTTAGGCGCAGGGTCTGATAGTATCGATCAAGTTACCCTGCCGCCTGTCGGATAAGCCGTATAACATAGCAGGCGAGAGGAGATGTGGATGAGCATGTGGGTTGATGGGGCGCCGAACGGCGAAATCGGGCGTCGCGGGCTGCTGGTGGGCGCGGTGAGCGGGGCAGGGGCGCTTGCCGCAACGGCCGCCATGGCGCAGTCAGCAAACGCTGCCGGCCCGGCGAGTGCCAAGTCGCTAGGCGATGGCACTGCCGACCGTACCTATTCGGTGGACCTGCTGCGCCGCATGGCGGAGCCGGTGCTCGGCCCCATGGCGCGTGGGCGGTTGCAGCGCGAATGGACCCCGGAACTCAGCCCCACCTGGGACGGCCGCGACCCGCACGTTGCCTATATGGAGGCGTTCGCCCGCCTGATGGACGGGGTGGCGCCATGGCTCGCCTTGCCGGACGATCCTTCGCCAGAGGGGCAGTTGCGCGCCCGCCTGCGCGACCAGGCGCTGGCCAGCTTCACCCACTCGGTCGATCCCGCCAGCCCCGATTACCTGCTGTGGCGCAGCCACGGGCAGGCCTTGGTGGACTCTGCCTATTTCACCAGCGCGCTGCTGCGCGCGCCCGACGCACTGTGGAAACCGCTCAGCCGCACGACCCAACGGCGCATCGTGGAGGAGATCAAAGGGCTGCGCCGCGTATCCCCGCCGTACCAGAACTGGATCCTGTTCGCCGCCATGAACGAGGCGTTCCTGTTCTCCATCGGGGAGGAATGGGATCCGATGCGCGTGGACCTCGCCATCAAGAAGTTCCTCGAATGGTATGCCGGCGACGGCTGGTACGGCGATGGGCCGCGGTTCCACTTCGATTATTACAACAGCTACGTCATCCAGCCCATGCTGGTGCAGATCCTGCAGACGCTAGCCGCGGGGGAGCCGGCGTTCAACAACCTCAAGCCCGCCGCCGAGCTGGAGCTCGCGATCAGGCGCGCGCAGCGTTATGCCGAGCATGTGGAGCGGATGATCGGGCCGGATGGGGCCTATGCCGCGGTGGGCCGATCCCTCACCTACCGCACGGCGGTGCATCAGCCGCTGGGCTTCCTCGCCTGGCACGGCCTGCTGCCTGACACCCTGCCGCCCGGGCAGGTCCGTGCGGCGACCATGGCGGCGCAGCGCCGCGTCTTCGCCGATCCGAGCAACTTCAACGATGCGGGTTACCTGACGATCGGCTTCGCTCGCCACCAGCCGACGCTGGGCGACATCTATTCCAATGCCGGCAGCATGTATATCGCGTCCGAAAGCCTGATCGCGCTCGGCCTGCCCGCCAGCGATCCATACTGGACCGCCCCGCCGCTGCCCTGGACCATGCTGCGCGCCTATTCGGGGGAGGATTTCCGCAAGGATTACTACGTCGAATACTGAAATGGCGGCGTCGCCCGGTCAGGCCAGCACCCGCCGGTCCGGGTCCAGCCGCAGCGTCAGGTCGGCGCGGCCCGGCATCTCCGCCAGGATGTGGCGGGTCAGGCGTTCGTAATGCTGGACGAAACGAGCGATGGCGGCCGCGTCCATCAGTGCGGAGGCGTCGCCGCCGGTTGCCGCCACCCGCCGGCGCAGCGTCTCCTCCTGCTCGGTCCGCCAGCCCGTCACCACGTCGAAGCCGGGCGCGGCCAGCAGCACCAGCCGGTCGATCCGCGCGAACAGGGCGGCGTAGTCGGTGGCGAGCGCGGTGTTGACGGCGCGGCGCCAGATGGCGGCGGGGTCCTCCTCCCGCTCCAGCACGTTGACGGGTTCCAGCAGCGCGACCTCGTCCTGGGGCACGGCGCCGACGCACCAGCCTTCGAAGATCAGCAGGTCGATATCGGCGACGGTCGCGGTGTCCGCCGCCGGTTCGTCATGCGCCTTGTCGAAGCGGGGCAGGGCGGTGGGTTGGCGGGTTCGGATCGCGTCGATCACCGCCGCCCCGCGCGCCACGTCATGCGTCAGCGGGACGCCGCGGGTGCGCAGCAGCGGGTGGATCCGCGCCGCGAGATCCGCCCGGACCGCGCCGGGCAGATAGAGGTCGTCCAGCGACAGGATCGCGGTGGCGACGCCGCGCGCCTGCATCCGGTCGGCGAGGCGGGCCGCCAGGGTCGACTTGCCCGATCCCTGCGATCCGCACAAGCCCAGCACCAGCGGCGTGCCCTGTTCCTCCAACCAGCGGCATACCGCCGCATCCACGCGGAGCAGGGCGCCGGTCATTCAGCGGCGGCGGAACACCGGGGCGCGCTTTTCCGCAAAGGCGGCGCGGCCTTCGGCTGCATCTTCCGTGGCGAAGCAGATCGCCTGCAATTCCCGCTCATATTCCACGGCCTTGTCCCATGGCATGGTGAATGCCGCGCGCAGGTTCAGTTTCCCGATCTCCGCCGCGATCGGCGCGCGCGACGCAACGGTGCGGGCAAGCTCCTGCGCGCGTGGCAGCAATGCGGCGGGGTCATGCACCTCGCTGACGAGACCCCAGGCGAGCGCCTGACCGGCGTCGATCATGTCGCCGGTCAACAGCATGGTCGCCGCGTTGGACGATCCGATGGCGTAGGACAGCCCGGCCGCCATGCCGCCGCCGCCGATCCAGCCCAGCTTGATCTCCGGCGCGGCGAAGCGGGCATTGCTGCTGCAGATGCGGATATCGCAGGCGAGCGCCGTCTCCAGCCCGCCACCCAGCGCGTAGCCGTTGATCGCCGCCACCACCGGCTTGCGGCAGGCGCGCAGCGCGTCGCAATAATCGGCCCGGTTGCGGAAGTCCCAGGCGGTCGCATAGGCATCGAGCGTCGTGATATCCGACCCGGCGCTAAACGCCTTCTCTCCCGCCCCGGTCACGATCACGCAGCGCACCACGTCGGACGTGTTGCATTCCGCCACCGCGGCGACCAGCGCGTCCGCCATGGCGGGGGTCATGGCGTTGAGTTTAGCCGGACGGTTGATGGTGATCGTCGCCACATGATCGGCGATGGTGAAGGCGAGGTCGTCGGTCATGCGTGCTGCCTTACAACACCGGCATCGATCAGCCGGTCGATGGCATCATCGTCCAGCCCCAATTCGGCCAGCACGTCGCGGCTGTGTTCGCCCACCAGCGGCGCGCCACGCGTGACGGCGGACGGCGTCTTTGAGAAGCGGATGGGAAAGCCCGGTGTCTTCACGCGGCCCTCCGTCGGGTGGTCGTATTCCACAAAGGTGCCGTTGTGGCGGATCTGCGGGTCATCCACCAGATCGGCATAGCCATAGACCGGCCCCGCCCAGATGTCGGCCGCGCGGAACGCCGCCAGCCATTCGGCGCTGCTGCGCGTGGTCAGCCGCTCCCTGATCCGGGCGAAGATCGCGTCGCGCTGGGTCCAGCCGTCGCGCTCCTCGTTCAGGCTGGCGAAGAACGGATCGTCCAGCACCTCGCCCAATTTCGCCAGCTTCGCCATGGCAAGCGTGATGTAGCCGTCGCTGGTGGCGAACACGCCGTAGGGTGCACGGATGTAGCTGTGGGCATGCGCCTCGGCGGAGCGGGTCTGCGGCTTGTTGCCGACCGTGAAGACCGACAGCTCCTGCATCTGCAGGGTGGTGATCGCGTCCAGCATGTTGACCTGCACCAACTGGCCCTCTCCGGTCCGTTCCCGGTGGAACAGGGCGGCGAGCGCGCCCTCAAACGCGGAATAGGCGGTGACGGCGTCCACCAGGTACTGCCCCGCCGGCGCGGGCGGCTGGCCATCGGCGCCCGCCGACAGCATCGCGCCGGACATGCCCTGCAGCAGCAGGTCCTGCCCGGGATAGAGGCGATACGGCCCATCCTCGCCATAGCCGGACATCGAGACGTAGATCAGCCGGGGGTTGATCGCCGACAGCGTGGCGTAGTCGAGGCCCAGCCGTTCCGCCACGCCGGGGCGATAGTTCTGCAGGAACACGTCGGCGGTCCTGACCATCTCCAGCAGCAGCGCCTTGCCATCGGGCGCCTTCAGGTCGACCGCCAGCGAACGCTTGTTGCGATTGAGCGAGAGGAAAGAGACGTTGATCTCCTTACCCGTCGCGCCCCCGGCGGCGGCGTGGCGCTGCCATTCGCCGGTGGTCGGCTCCACCTTGATGACGTCGGCCCCCATGTCGCCCAGCCGCATCGCCGCCAGCGGCCCGGCCATGGCGATGGAGCAGTCGAGCACGCGGATGCCGGATAGGATGGTCATGTCGTCACTGTTCCTCAGGCCATGACCCAGCCACCGTTGACGTGCAGCGTCTGGCCGGTGATGAATCCCGCCTCGTCCCCCGCCAGGAAGGCGATGGCGGCGGCGATGTCGGCGGCGGTACCGCGCCGCTTCACCGCCTGGGCGTCCAGCACCATGCGGTTGTACCCCTCGGGATCGGGATGGATCTTCTCGGCATCGGTCGGGAAGGCGCCGGGCGCGATGGCATTGACGGTGATGCCGTCCGGCCCGAACTCGCGCGCCCAGGCGCGGGTCAGGCCGACCAGCGCCGCCTTCGACGCGACGTAGGGCGACAGGCTGGCCCACCCGCCGGAGATGGTGATCGAGGAGACGTTGATTATCCGCCCCCATCCCTGCGCGCGCATGGCGGGCAGCGCGGCCTGCACCGCGACGATGCCGGCATCGACATTCACCCGCTGAACGCGCTGGTGATCCTCCACCGTGAACTCGTCGAACGGCTTCGCGGGATAGATCGCGGCATTGTTGATGACGACGTCGACCCCGCCGGTCTCCGCCACTAACCGTTCCAGTTCGGTGCGCCAGCCGGCGAGATCCGACAGATCGGCGGTAGAAACGATCAGCCGGCCGTGCCCCTCCGCCGCGGCCTGCAACTGCGCGACCTTGGCCGGGTCGTTGTCCACCGCGACCACGACCGCGCCGCGTTGCAGCAGCAGGACACTGGTCTCCAGCCCCAGCCCGCCCGCCGCGCCGGTGTAGAGGACGCTACGGCCCTTCATGCGGCGCGCCCCGTGATGGCCGGAAAATTGCCGGTGGGCTGCGGGTACTCGTCCTGCGGCTGGCGCTGCACCGCCTCAATCGCCGCCACGGCCTCGCCGACGGCCACGCTGGTCGGCAGAACGCGCAGCACGGTGTCGTATCGTCGCTCCTCACCATGCTCCAGCCAGATCAGCTCGCCCCGTTCGCGCGCGAAATCCTTGCCGAGGACGTGGTTGGTCGATGGCTCGATCCCCATGGCGTAATGGCCGGCGTGGAAGTTCTGCCACTGGTACATGGCGGGGAACTGGTCCTTCAGCGTCTCCACCGCGAAGCCGAAGCCGAGTGCCTCGTTCACCAGCGCCACGGTGACGCGCCCTTGCGCGTCAGGCGCCATGTCATGCTGCCACACCTGTTCGTGGAAGTTGCGGATCGGCGCGGGCACCGTGCGATAGCCCACGCCTTGCGCCCGGTACTCCGCCTCGTGCGCGGCCCACAGCACCTGCCGGATCGGGGCGACGTAGCGAGCCCCTTCCGCCAGCACCGGATGGCCGACATTGATGTGGTAGCAATACATATGCGGCGTGCGGTAGAAGCCGTGATTGACCACCCGGTCGATCAGCCGGATGGCATCGCCGCCGACATCCGCCTCGATCCGGCGGTGGAGGTGCAGGTCCTCCCCGAAGACGGTCGATTGCTGCACCACGCCTTCGGCCCACAGCACGCATTCGTCGCCGTGCCATTCCTCGCCATAGCCGGTCAGCCGCGCCGGGATCGTGCCGATGCGGCCATGGAGGGAGGAGGAGATGGCCTTGCGCGGGCCATAATGGTAATGGCCGGCGGGATCGTCATGCATGAACAATGTGTGGTCGAGGCCGCAGGTGATGTTGAGCCCGGACATGGAGCGGAACCAGCCCAGCCCGCCCTCGCCCTCGTAATCGTGCAGGGAGGGATGGCGGAAGCCGGACGGCGAGTGCCAGCCCACCGCGCGGCCGGCATGTTCGCATTCGGCGATGTCCATCGCCCGGTCGACCAGCACGGTGAAGCGCATGCCGCTGCCGGTGCGGAACTCCAGCAGCCGGTTGCCGCGCTCCACCCCGTCGCCCAGCGTCGACAAGCGCACGCCCGCGAATTGCGACAGGCTGCCGGTGCGTTCCGCCAAAGCACGCCGGGTCATCGCTTGCCCGTAGAGCGTAACCACCAGCATCTCTCCCATGTCATAAGACGTATTATGACTAGCGGGTGAGAAGCAGCGCGTCAATCGGCGAGGGTGAAGCGGTACTCCCCGGATGGCACGGTGAAGCGGGCGGATGGCATGACTTGGCCGTCGTGCATCCAGCGGCCACGATCCGGCAGCTCCACCTCCGCCACGCTGTTCGGTGGCACGCTGAGCGACAGGGCGGTGAGGCCGTCGGCATCTCCCTCCGTCGCGGTGGCGATGGGGCCGAGCACGCTGTCATACCGCGCCCGCACCGGGCCGATCTCGGGCAGATACAGCGGACGCACCGCGATGCGGCGGAAGCCCGGCGCGGCGGGCGCGATGCCCGCCAGCCGTCGCCAGAAGAAGCCGACGACCGCGCCGAAGGCGTAATGGTTGTAGCTGTTCATGGCGAGATCGCCGGTGTCGCCGTTCCACCGCTCCCACATGGTCGTCGCCCCCTGCGCCACCATGTAGCCCCAGCTGGGGTAGCCGGTCTGGAGCAGCAGGCCGGTGACCTCCTCCAGCATTCCGGCATCGGCCAGCACGTCGAGGATGTAGGGCGTGCCCAGGAACCCGGTCGACAGCTTCATGCCCCGCGCGCGAATGTCGGCGGCCAGCACCCCGGCGGCGGCGGCGCGCTGTCCGGCGGGGACGAGATCCATGTAGAGCGCCAGGATCTGGCTGGTCTGGCTGCCATTCCCCGCGGTGCCGTCCGCCGCCAGGTACTCGGCCGCGAAGGCCCCGCCGATGGCGGCGCGCAGCTCGCGATATCGCGCGGCGGCGGCATCGCGCCCGGTCGCCGCCGCCATCTCCGCCATCAGGGCGGCGCACCAGGCCCAATAGGCGGTGGCGCAAAGGCCGCGCGGGGTGGTCTCGTCATCGGGCTTCACCGCATCGACGGACAACCAGTCGCCGAGGTCCAGCCCACGTTCGTTGCGCCAGACATGATCGGGGTTGTGGTGGACGACATGGGCCATCCATGCCTCCATCGCGTCCCAGTTCTCGTGGATCGCGGCGGTATCGCCATAGCGTTGCCACAGCAGCCAGGGCAGGATCACGCCCGCCTCGCTCCACCCCGCGGTGGTGACGTCCGGGTAGGATCGCGGCTGCGGCACCACGATGGGATAACCGCCGTCGGACCGCTGCGCCGCGCGCGCCTCCACCAGGAAGCGGCGCAGGAACGGCCCGACCTCCATGGTGAAGGCGGCCGCATCGGCGAAGACCTGGATGTCGCCCATCCATCCCATCCGCTCGTCACGCTGCGGGCAGTCGGTCGGCACGGCGAAGAAGTTCGACTTCTGGCTCCACAACGCATTGCGGGTGATCGCCTGCAACAGCGGCGCCTTGGGGAAGGTGATCTCGCCCGTCACCCGGCAATCATTGTGGACGACGATGCCGACCACATCCTCGATGCCGGGCGTGCCGGGGAAGCCCTCCACCTCGACATAGCGGAAGCCGTGATAGGTGAAGCGCGGCTCGAGCCGTTCCTCCCCGGTGCCCGCCAGCGTGAACCGGTCGGTGGCGCGGGCGAGGCGCAGATTGGCGAGGTCGGCGGTGCCGTCCGCGTGCAGCAATTCGGCGAAGCGGGCGGTGATCGTGGTGCCCACCGCGCCGTTGGCGGTGATGCGGACCCAGCCGGAGAAGTTCTGCCCGAAGTCGAACACGAACCGGCCCGGCGCGGGTTCCGTTACCGAGCGCGCGCGCAACTCTTCCACCGGGCGCAGCGGTGGGGAGGTCAGCGGCAGCAGGGCGATGCCGGGATCGGCGCCGATTGTGGCGGGGCGCCAGTCGGCCGGCTGGCGGCGGGCATCGACCACCTCGCCGTCATAGATCTCCGACCTGAGGATCGGCGACCGCGCGATCTGCCAGCCGGGGCCGGTGGCGACCCATTCGTGCGAGCCGTCGGCATAATCGAGCCGCAATTGCGCCCGGAACCGGCGCGGGGCGGGGCCGAAGCCGTACCGTTCGATCCGCCAGCCGAACGCGCCGGCATACCAGCCATCGCCCACCAGCACGTCGATGGAATTGCGACCCTCCACGATCAGCGATGTGACGTCGTACGTCTGGAAGAATACGTGCCGCTCCGCGACGCTGATCTCTGGCGAGAGCACCGCGTCCGACACGCGGGTGCCGTTGATCGACGCGTCATAGACGCCGAGCGCGGTGGCGTAGAGGCGCGCCGCCATGACCGGCCCACGCGCATCGAACTGGGCGGCGAGTTGCATGACCGGTTCCGCCGGACGGGGATCGTTGCTTGTGTTGGCACCGCTCGGCACGGCAGTTTCCCAGGCGGAGGCATCGAAGCCGGGCGCCTGCCAACCCGCCGGTGGGTCCGCGCGGACCCGCCAGCGCGGGCCGCTGGCGACCAGTTCTACGCTGCCGTCGCGCCGGTGCAGCCGGACCAGCGCGGCGAAGGCCCCGCCATCCACCGGGAAGAAACCGGTGACGTCCGCCTCCACCAGTGCGCAGATGCTACGCGGCCGTGCGCCGGGCGGCACGACGACCGGGCTGAGCGTGCCCCAATAGGGTAGTGGAGTGGTATAATCCCACGGCTGGTCCAGCGCGACAGGCTCCCCGTCCAGCCAGACCTGCCGCAGATGGTCCTTGCCCGACACCAGCACCTCCACCCGCACGATATCCTCGCCGGGTTCAAGGTCGAGGCGGAAGGCGTGGGGCCGGGGGTCGAGCGCGGTGTCGCTCCAGATCCAGGTGACGTCCGCGGCGCGTTCGGCTGCGGCGACGTCGTCCTCCGCCTCCAGCCAGGCGCCGCGCCAGTCGGCGGTGGAGAGCAGGCCGGCCTCAAACCAGGCGGGAGCGGAGCGGGCGGTCTGCCCGCGATCGTCAGCGATCTCCACCGACCACCAGACCCGCTGGCCGCTGGCAAGCGGCGGGCCGCCATAGGGAATGTCGAAGCAGACATCTGACGAGACGATGCCGCTGTCCCACAGCAGCGGACCGGAAAGCCCCGCATCGGCGGCGGCGCGGATGCGATAGCTGCGCTGGGCGGCGCCATGCTCCATCCGCCAGGATAGGCGGGGATGGCGCACATCGGTGCCGAGGAGGTCGGTGGTCTGCTCCGCACGCAGGTCGGTTACGGCAAGGTCGTTCATGGATTCATCACATGACAGACAAGCTGGGGGCGAACAACCTTGCCGCCAGTGGCACTTTACCCCGCGCGCGCCCGGTAAAGTGCCATCCGTGGTCAAAGTGCGACCAATCCGGAAAGGGGATTCACAGCGAGTCCGCCGTGTGCTTCATCTGTTCCGGCATGATCCAGCCCGACCTCTTCGCTGCTCCCGTCCCGGCGCCGGCCCCCGTGGCCGAAGTGTCGGCGGGTCGCTGCGTGCTGGACCTGCCGGCGATCCTGGAACGGCTGTCCGCCGCGTGCCAGCGGCCGCGCTACTGCTTCATGGTGCTGAACCTGATCGCGGAGGCGGGCGGGGCGGCAGGCGCGGCGGGGCCTTACGTGCGCAGCGATGGCGGCGATGTGCCGGTGCGCGACTGGCTGTGCGATGCGCTGGTCCCGGTCGCCCGGCGCGATCCGCGCCGCCGCGCCATCGCCGACCGCGTGCGGCGTGACCTGGCGCTGGCCGGGGCGCTGCCGACCGATGCGGCGGAGGCGACGCGAGTGGTGGAGGCGGAGGTGCGCGAACGGGTGCGCCAGTCGGGCCGCACCAATGTCAGCCGCGCGGTCAGCGAACTGGTCCGCGCCGGGCTGCTGACCCGGCATTACCAGGGCTGGCGCGTCGATCACGCGAACCGCGGGGCGCAGCGGCAGGCGGTCTACACCCTGCCGGGCCCCGTGCGTGAGGCGTTGCGCGCGCGGTAACCGGTCGCATCCAGGCGATTGCCACCCGACAATCGTCCATCTATCCGGTACTTATACGATACGTCACCCCGCACCGGCAGGGGTGTCGATCAGGGAGCGATGGAGAGGTGCCAATGATCGTCACGCAGGGTCTCCCCGCGCGCGGGCTGGGAATGATGCTGTGCGGGGCCGGCGCCATGGCGCTGCTGCCGGGGGCAGTGCTGGCGCAGGACAGCGCCGGGAATGCCGCCTATGCCGGAGAGGACGCGGACGCGATCATCGTCACCGCCACCAAGCGCGAACAGACCCTGCAGGAGATCCCGGTCGCGGTCACCGTCACCACGGCCGAGACGATCGAGCGCGAGCAGATCCGCGACCTGCGCGACCTGCAGACGGTGGTGCCGTCATTGCGGGTGACGCAGCTGCAAAGCAGCGCCAACACCAATTTCATCATCCGCGGCTTCGGCAACGGGGCCAACAATCCGGGCATCGAGCCATCGGTCGGCGTGTTCGTGGACGGGGTATACCGCTCTCGCGCCTCCGCCCAGATCGGCGACCTGCCTGACGTGTCGCGGATCGAGGTGCTGCGCGGCCCGCAATCGACGCTGTTCGGGAAGAACGCCAGCGCGGGCGTCATCTCCATCGTGACGCGATCGCCCAGCTTCACGCCCACCGGATCGGCCGAGCTGTCATACGGCAATTACGACGCGCTGGTCGCGCGCGCCTATGTCAGCGCGCCGCTGGATGAGCGGGTGGCGGTGAGCCTGGCGGGCGGGATCAACCGGCGTGACGGCTACAACCGGGACGAGGGATCGGGCACCCGCACCAACGAGCGGGACCGCTGGTTCCTGCGCGGGCAGGGGCTGTTCGACAATGGCGCGGGCCTCAGCGTCCGGCTGATCGTCGATTACGACCGCATCGACGAGAATTGCTGCGGCGTGGTCAATTTGCTGAGCTCCCCCGCCACCGCCGCGATCCGCGCGCTGGGCGGGCAGGTCAGCGATCCAGACGACCGGTTCGGCAATGTCGTCTACAACAACTTCCCGTCGACCAACGTGATCGACAATGGCGGCGTGTCGGCCCAGATCGACTGGGACACAGGACCGGTCGCGCTGACCTCCATCACCGCATTCCGCGATACGCAGGCGGAATATGGGCAGGACGTTGACTTCACCTCCGCCGACCTGCTGCGCCGCTTCTACGACCAGCGGATCGACACCTTCACGCAGGAGCTGCGCGCCACCGGCACGTTCGGCCCGGTCACGGCGCTGCTGGGCCTGTATTATTTCGACGAGCGGGTGCGCGAACGGCAGGATGTCGTCACCGGGGATGCCTTCCGCACCTTTGCCGACCTCAGCATCGGCGGCACCGGCACCGGCGCGGCGGTGACCCGGCTGGAGGGGACGCTGGGCACGCTGTACGGCAATCCGGCGCAATATCTCGGCCGGTTCTTCGTGCCCGGTGTCAGCGAGACCGGCACCTTCACGCTGGAGAACCGGGCATTGTCGCTGTTCGGGCAGTTCGATGCCGAGCTGGCGGACGGGCTGACGCTGACGGTGGGCGGCAATTACACGATGGACGACAAGTGGGCGACCACCGCCTACCGATCGTCCGACGTGTTTTCCGGCATCGACCTGGTGGACGCGGGTCGCCGCGCGATCACCGCGCAAGGCATCGCCACCACCGTCGGCAATCTGCTGCGGCTGGGCCGCCCGGCCACCCAAGCGGAGATCGGCGGCTTCGCGCAGGCCAATCCCGCCGGCTTCGCGCAGGTGCAGGCGGGCGCGGCGGCGTTCGCCGCGGCCAATGCCGGCAACGCGCAGGTGAACCCGCTGCTGGGCGCGCGGGCGCTGCAGCTGTTCCCGCCCTTCGTCAACATCCCCAACGCGGTGGAAAGCGGGGAAACGGACGACAACGATTTCGCCTACACCCTGCGGCTGGCGTACGACGTGACGGCGGCGCTGAACCTGTATGCAAGCTACGCCACGGGCTTCAAGGCCAGCTCCTTCAACCTGTCGCGCGACAGTCGGCCGTTCGCGGCCGATGCCGCCGCGCTCGCGGGTGCCGGACTGGTGGTGAACAACCTCACTTACGGCAGCCGCTTCGCCGGGCCGGAGGAGGCGAGCGTGATCGAGCTGGGGGCCAAGGCCGACTGGGGCCGCTACACCGCGAACCTGACCGGGTTCCGCCAAGATATCGACGGGTTCCAGTCCAACATCTTCACCGGTACCGGCTTCTTCCTGGCCAATGCCGGCAAGCAGCGGACTTGGGGCGTGGAGCTGGAGACGGCGGCCAACCCGGTCGACCCGCTGACGATCACGCTGGGCGTCACCTGGCTGGACGCGGAATACCAGGAATTCCCGCTCGCCTCCGTCGGCGACCTGTCGGGCCGCAGCGTGGCCGGGGTGCCGGAATGGACTGTGGTGCTGAGCGGGCAATGGGCCCAGCCGCTGCTGAACGGGGACGAGCTGGTGCTGCGGTCCACCTTCCACCACGAATCCGAAACCAACATCGTGGAAGGGCTGCCCGGGTTCATCAGCCGGGGGCAGGACGCCGCGATCGCCGCCGCCGACCAGTTCACGCGCGAGGTGAACGAGCTGTCCGCCTCGGTCTCGTACCTGATGGAGGGGCCGGGCGTCGAGCTGTCGCTGTGGGCGCGCAACCTGCTGGACAACCGATACCTGCTGTCACTGTTCGATTCCGTGGCGCAGCCCTTCGCCATATCGGGCTACACCAACCAGCCGCGCACTTATGGCGTGGCGGCGCGATACAGATTTTAATAATGATCAAGGCGACCTGACTTCGATTCCGTCTTTCAACCTGCAACAGGGAGAAATTAACCATGAGTCTGGTTCGCATCATCGGCAATTCCGGTTCGCGCGGTCTGAATGCCAATGCCAATGGCGGGGTCGCCACTGACGGCGGCGCGGGGGAGACGGTCCGCGCCGAGAACCTGACGGCGGAAGATCGCAATGTGCGCGCACGCGCCACGGGCGGCGTTGGCGGACGCGGCGGCAATGGCAATGCGCGCTCCCCTGGCGCTGACGGTGGCGAAGGCGGCGATGCCTCCGCCCGGGCGGAGGCGCAGTCCGCCACGTTGCGCGACCTTGCCGCCGTGGCGGATGCGACCGGCGGCCGCGGCGGCGCGGGTGGCACTCGCGGCGGCGATGGCGGCGCAGGCGGTGACGCGATCGGGGTGAGCGCGATCGCCATCAGCGGGCGTGACGATGCGCTCTCCACCGCAACCGCGCAGGCGAGCGGCACCGGGGGCGATGGCGGCACCGGCAACGGCGCGGGCGCGACCGGCGGCGCCGGCGGCAGCGCGACGGACGTCACCGCCTTCGCCCAACTGGCGGGAAGCGGCGTGGAGGAGGTGGCCGCGCTCGCCGTCGCCATCGCCACCGGCGGCAATGGTGGTGCGGGGATCAACGGCGCCGATGGTGGGCGTGGCGGCGATGCCGCGCTGCTGAACGCCGTCACCGCGATCACCGATGGCGGCCAGTCGGTGCGCGACCAGCAGGCGATCGGTGGCAATGGCGGTGACAGCGACACCGGCCGCGCCGGCAATGGCGGCGATGCCCGCTCCACCCTGTTCTTCGACGATCGCACCGCCGCCACGCAGAGTGCGGAGGCGCTGGCCTTCATCACCGCGACCGGGGGCAATGGCGGGACACAGACGGTGAACGGCGTCGGCGGCGATGGCGGCATCGCGCTGACCTCCGCCACGATGACCGCCAGTTCGGCCTACAGCATCAGCTACGCCAATGGTGGTCGCGGCGGTGACGGGGCCACTGGCGGTGGCCGGGGCGGCGCGGCTGGCGGCACGGCCTTCGCCGACATCCGCATCGGATCGACCGACAAGCAGGCGCAGAAGCTGGCCGCGGTCGAAGCCTATGCCGGCGCGGGCGGCGATGCGCTGGGCGAGGGCAATGGCGGCGTCGGCGGCGAGGCGCTGGTGACGACGGCGCGGATCGTGTCCGACAGCCAGTGGCTGGCGACGGCGGCGGCGATCAGCCGCGCGGGCGATGGCGGCGCCGGGTCGGGAGTGGGCTTCAGCGGCGCCAATGGTCTCGACGCCGGCCAGGTCTTCGCCTCCGCCAGCGGCACGGGCGGCTACAATGTGCAGGCTTTGGCGGAGGCGCATGCCGGCAATGGCGGCGACGGGCGCAACGGTGCCACCGCTGGCAATGGCGGCAATGCGCGGATCGACGGTTCGGTCGAGGCGACGAACGATGGCGGCGGCGTGATGGTCAACAATGCGGCGGTCGCGGGCGCTGGCGGCAATGCGTCGGGCGGCGGCAATGGCGGGCAGGGGGGTGATGCCGCCGCGCGGCTCGACTACGACCTCACCGTCGCAGCGCCCACGGCCACGCAGCTCTATGCCGACAGCCGTGCCCGTGGCGGGGCGGGCGGCAGCGCGCTGGGCACCGGCACGCGGGCCGGCGATGGTGGGGATGCACGGGTCGAGAGCGCGTTGCAGAGCGACAATATCGCCGGTTTCACCGGCGATGCCCGCGGCGGCGCGGGCGGTGCGGCGATCGCCGGGGCGATCGCGGGGGATGGCGGCGCGGCCGACATCATCGCCTCCAGCCGCGCGACCGATACTGCGCTCACCTGGCTGTATGTGGAGGGCGGCAATGGCGGAGACAGCGTCGATTCCGGCTTTGCCGGCAATGGCGGATCGGCGAGCGCGCAGGGCTCGTCCTTCGGTGGGGAGCAGTCCGAGACGCTGATCGACCTGTTCGGGGGCAATGGCGGCCTCGGCTTCGGCGGTGCCCGTGGCGGCAATGGCGGAACCATCGGCACCGTGCGGGCAGAAGCCAACGGCATTGATCGCGCCGCGGCCAATGTCGGGGCCTTCGGCGGCAATGGTGGCGATGGGTTCTTCGGCGCCGATGGCGGTAGCGGCGCGGCGGTGAACCTCGTCGACGTGGTGTCCGGCACGGCCGTGGGCGACCTGGTGCTGACGCAGCGCGCCTATGCCGGCGCGGGCGGCAGCAGCACGGACGGCGTTGCGGCGGCGGGCGCGGATGCGTCCTCCCGCCTGACCTATGACGCGGCTGCCGCGTCCGTCGCCAGCAGCTTTGTCACCATCCAACTGGAGGCGGCCGGTGGCGCCGGTGGCCGGCAACTGGACGAAAGTGGCCCGATCGGCGGCGCGACGGGCGGCAATGCCACATCGGTGCTGGACGTCGCGGGCGGCGCGCTGGCCGTGTCCGCTGCGGCGATGGCCGGGGCGGGCGTGGCGCAAAGCGGTATCGCCGATGCCACGATCACGGTCGATGGCACCAGCGGCAGCGCGGCGGTGCGCGCCGGGGCCGGCCTGCTGGACAGCCCGGTCAACGTCACCGGCGGCGCAGCCCTGTCGCTGGATGAAACGGCGGTGCTGGTCGCGCGGGCGCAGGCGGGCGGCGATGCGCTGTCGCTGGTGGACGGGGCGGACGCCTTCGCCATCGTCAATGCCGGTATAGACGACAACGCGCTGGCGGCGTTGCTGGCCGGCAACGATGCGGTGCGCGCCGCCTTCGGCACCGATGTGGAGGCTGCCTCCACCACGCTGCTGGGCGGGGTCAAGGCCAGCACCGGTGATGCCTTGCAGACCATCACCAACACCATGGCGGTGGAGATCGCGTTGGGCGAGCTGGACGGTATCGGCAACAGCATCATCGGCCTCACCGACGGGCAGGTGCTGGGCGCCGGGTTCGAGACGCTGCAGCTCGACATCAGCGTCGACGGCATCAGCCTGTTCACCCGCACCTTCGCCGACAAGGCAGAGGCGGACGCCTTCTTTGACGACGCGGCGATCGATCTGGGCGACTTGACCGGATACCGCAACGGGTTCGACGTCGTGCGGGTGGACGTGACGCTGACCACCGTTTCTGCCGAGACCGGCGGCGGTTTCATGGCGGAGCTGGTGTTCGGCGACGTCGGCGACCTGGGCGTGGATCTGCCGACGGTCGAACCGTGGAACAGCGGCGTCTTCGCCTGACACGCTGACAGGATGCAGGGGCGGCCGGCCGGCGCGAAGCGGTCCGGTCGCCCTTGTTATGTAAAGTGCGAACCGCGGGCAAAAGAAAAGCCCGATCGTTGCCGACCGGGCTTTGAAAGTTTGGGAGAGGATGCCTGAAAGGCCTGATCCTTCTGCCTTTCCGGTCGATTCGACACCAGCGCACAGACTGCATGACGTGTTGCGTCCGATGCAACGAACATACGTGAATTTACATAAGATAGATTATCGACCTTTGTGCTCTGTAGGCCCCAATTCTATGGGAGACAGTTCTCCCAGCTCGAAATGAGACTCACCGCTGAGCTCCCATTGCAGCGCCCAACAGCAGCCCCCACGGCGTGGCAGACACATCTTTCGTCGAGTGCGTTGATGAACCGTATGAGGTTCAGACTATCCGAGCGTTCATTGCTGGGTATCTGAGGATTGCTGATTTGCAGGCGTGTTCGGCGCTCCTCGAAAGCCGCCGCTCATTCATTTCACTTCACGATCGAGGCTGTTGAAACGGGCGCAGCGCGTGCCTGGCGGTTTGCCTCGCGAGGGATGGTGAAACGAGAAATCCGCTGCTGCGCTGCGTCACCCTTATTGACACAAGCCGCCCTCTTACAACACTTAAGCAGATGCTACAGTATGAGTCGCAGCCGCTTGACCGGGCGTTCCACGCGCTTGCCGATCCCAACCGTCGGGCGATGGTCGAACGCCTGAGCCGTGGCCCGGCCTCCGTCAGCGAGCTTGCCAAGCCGCTGCCGATGACCCTCTCCGCCGTGGCCCAGCACTTGAAGGTCCTGGAGGAGGCAGGTCTTGTCAGAAGCGGTAAGGAGGGTCGCGTTCGTACTTGTTTTCTGGAGGCCGAGGCGATGGCTCAGGTCGAGCGCTGGATCGTCGAACGCAAGAGATTTTGGGAGCAACAGTACGACCAACTGGAAGCCTATCTGACGCAACCGCCGCCCATCGGAGAAGGATGAATGACCGTCACCAACGCGACCTTTGTCATCGAGCGGCAGTTAAGTGCTGCGCCCAGCCGGGTCTTTGCGGCCTATACAAGTCTTGAGGCCAAGGCTGCCTGGTTCAAGACGCCTTCCGATGCCGAGATACTCGCCCGTGACCTCGATTTCCGGGTGGGCGGCAAAGAGCGCTTCCATGCGCGCTGGCCGAGTGGACTGGTGACCGACTTCCAGGCCACCTACCACGACATTGTCGAAAACGAACGCATCGTCCTCGTTTATGATCTGCTCCACGGCGGCGAAAAGCTGTCTGTATCCCTGCAGACCATCGAGATCAGGCCGGAGGGCAGCGCTACGAAGCTGATCCACACGGAGCAGGGCTCCTACTTCTCCGGGGGACTGGAGGCCGTGCAGGGGCGCGAGCATGGCACTACCTGGCACGTCGATAATCTGGTGGCGATGCTTGAAGGCCGGGAAGCGAGGGCATTCGCATGACGCTCGAACTCTTCGCCCACCCGTTCTCCTCCTACTGCCAGAAGGCGCTGATCGCCTTCTATGAGAACGACATTCCGTTTACCTATCGCATGATGGAGGATGCCGGCGTCGGGGAGGAGCTTGCATCGCTGTGGCCGATGAAGAAGTTCCCGATCCTGCGCGACGGCGGGCGCGTGATCCTGGAAGCGTCAATCATCATCGAACACCTGCACGTCCAGTACCCGGGACCGGTCAGGCTGATCCCCAACGATCCGGACCGGGCCGTCGAGGTGCGGATGCTCGACCGCTTCCTCGACAACTACGTAATGTCGCCGCAGCAGAAGTTCGTGTCCGATGCACTGCGTCCGCACGAGGATCGCGACCCTTTTGGCTTAGAGGAAGCGCGCAAGATGCTGGAGACCAGCTACGCCTGGCTCGACCAGCGGATGAACGGTCGCACTTGGGCAGTAGGCGAAACCTTCACGCTTGCCGACTGCGCTGCCGCGCCCTCGCTGTTCTACGCGGATTGGACGCACCGCATTCCTGAACGCTACAAGCATCTTTCCGACTATCGTACTCGACTGCTCGAGAGGCCATCGTTCGCGCGCTCGGTGGACGAGGCGCGGCGCTTTCGTCACTACTTCCCGCTTGGCGCACCAGATCGAGATTAGGCTTGGGCCGTCCCGATTAGAAACCATGAGTGGGAAAGCGGCTTCGGCGGTGACACCTGAGCCGTCGCCACAGTCGGATTTCCCCGGAACCTGTTCCCGATTGCCCTTGCCTCAAATCGACGCTCGAGATGGAGCAACGGGAAAGGTCGCGTTGGACGAACGGCGGCTTTAGCTTGAACGTCCATGATGGGGGCGTGACCTGCGCTGCGGCTTCACGGCACGGCGACCCCAAAGCGGCCACTCAGATCCTGTCGGCCGGTAACCAGTTCCGGACATTGGTTCAGGTGGCCACTTGTACCGCATCAGCGAGCCTGATCGAGCGCATGTGCCTTTGAGCGGGTTGGAATGGCTACGGCATCGACATCTAAGCTGCTTGGGCGAACGCCTCGACCGACCACGAGCCAGTTCTAAGCCGTTCCCATCCCAAGCTGCAGCGCATGGACAAGCGTCCAGTCCTGGTCATTCGCGTAGGCATCGGCAAAATAGCCTGGGCGACCATTGACCATGGTGGGATAGATGAACGCGGCCGAGGCATGGCCGTCGGCGCTGAAGAGGCTGAGATTGCCGCGCAACGTCGTGCGCGACATCCCCCGCCAGCGCGGATCTCGCGTCGTATCGGCCAGCAGGTTCCAGGCAAGAGCGTTCAAGCCGCTCCAATAATGGGGAAAGGTGTCGCCCCACATCCGCGCCTTGCCGAACCAGTAGCCATCCCAATGGCGGATGGAGATGCCGTGCAGATGATGGTCGGGCTGCCGGCCTTCGAACAGCTCCAGCAACGCTACATGCGGTTGCGCGCCCCGGAGCCACTTCGCGGCGCCGGTAGCCTTGTGTAATTCCAGCAGGATGAGCGCGGCCGGGGCTACGATCGACTGCTCGTAATTGACCTCCGACGCAGGGTAGCTTGTGCCACGCTGCACCAGACGATCGCCATGCTCCTCGAACAAGGCCAGCATCCGTGCATGCTTCGCCTCCATGCCGGCGGCTCTCAGCGCCGCCAGACCGTCGGCGACGGGCAGTCCGATCGGGTAGAAGTCGGTGCCACCTTCGCGGTAGAAGCTTTCCACCGTGGTGACGAAGCGGTGCAGCGGCTCCGCCTCCGCGGTCAGGCTGGCCATGGCCAGATGCAGCTGCATGACCCAGGGCCAATTATAGAGGCGCTTGCGCGGCTCGTCCGCATCATCAAACACATAGCCGTCTTCGCGCTGAAGGTGGTCGCGGACGAAGCTATAGTAACGATCCAGCGAGCGTCGCACCTCCTCAGCCGGTGCCTCCTCCATGGCCAGCCATCTGGCGAGCAGCACACCCATGCCGACCCGTTCCCGCCCGCTATTGCGATCGCTCGACCGTTCCCATCTGGCGGGCACGTCTGCTTCGTTGTCGAAGACAATGAAGGCGCCATCCCACCGATCGCCAGCCTTGTGCCATTGCTGGCGCCGGGCGATGAACTGCGTACGGGCAGCAATGGTGGCGCGCAGGTCCGGCACGGTGTTGAGCACGGCGCGCGTGGTCAGCCCGTCGCCATAGCGGAGGGTGACGACACGCTCTCCGGGATCGCCGGCCGCAAGCTCCGCCTGCCAGCCTCTGGTGGTCCGCCGCAGCGGAACGGAAGTGTCGCCTACCGACAGGGTGGGTGACGATCCTAGCTGTCCCTGGAAGGACAGCGTGGCCGTCTCGCCCGGAAAGCTGGTCCAGTCCGATGCATCAACGCGCACCATCTGCCGCGAGCGGCGGAGCGCTTGGGCGAAGAAGTCGTCCCATCCTCCGTGCCAGAACATGGTCCAGCCCACCGACGCGCTCTGCCCGGGTTGGAGTTCGTTGATCGCCGGATGGATGAGGATCGTTCCGCGGGTGTTGGACAGCGTCACGGCATCGCGATCCTCGATGCTGTAGCCATCGAGTGCGCCTTGGGTGAGGACCAGCCCGAGGTGCGGCCCGCGCCCGCCCATGCGCAGCATCGCAATCCAGGAGGATGAGCCGCCAGTCCAGATGTGGGCATGGGCGCGGTTTTCCTGCACGTCAGCGGCGCTCGTATAATGGTCGTTGCACGGCAGGTAGATCGCCAGCGATGCCTTGCCGCGTTCCCGCATCGGGATGGGCGCATCGCCGATGTTGCGGAAGGTGTAGCTCTCCTCCAGCGCATCGTCGACGAGCTTGCGCGTGACTTCGACGGTCAGTGCACCGGTTTGGTAGGCGCTGGTGACCTCGCCTTCCCCGCTTTGGTGGATCGAAACCGGTTCGCTCCAGCGCCCGCGATGCAGCTGTGCGGCACCAAGGTCCGCAAAGCCAAGGCCCCACAGCGAGGAACGCGGCTGCCACGGTGCGTTCTGTGGTCCGCCGATCCAGCTCATGGCGGCAGGGTCTGTCGGGTTGACGATCGAGGTCAGCGCGCCGGTATTCCGGTCGAACGCAACCTGGAAGTTTGAGTTCGCTAGAAGCAGTTCGTTGGTGGGAGGCTGTGATGCGGCACGGGCCATGGTAGGTGCTTCAGAACCGGCGATCAGCGCGCCAGTAGCGATGCCCGCCAAGGCAGCTCTTCTGTCTAGCATATGATCTTCCACCCCGACATGTGAGACAGTGTAATGCGCTACCCTTGCGGAGCCAATTAAGCTTTGGCCCAGAGCCAAGGTGAGCTCGCCGAAATTAGTCTGGCCTCGCCTTGCACCAGCAGAAACAAGGACGTCATGCGCCTGATCGCATCGCCCGGCTGACCTCAAGTCGGACATTCCAAGCCATATCGCTCCTTCTCCAGACCGGTCATTTGTTCATTGAGGGCTTGCGGTCGCTTTCCGACGTTCAACGCATACTGCGACAGGCAGGGTCTGGGCGGCTGAGCAGTGCCACGCCCTGCGATGCTAAGGCGCCTGCTCGTGATCGATCACGATAACCGCCGGTGCGAGATGGCCGGCAAACGCCGCGCTGTCACACGAATGTTCAATTGCCTCCTTAGCGCGCCCTCCATGGGCGCGGGCAGAC
Organism: Croceibacterium sp. TMG7-5b_MA50; assembly: GCF_039830145.1. Classification (NCBI taxonomy): domain Bacteria; kingdom Pseudomonadati; phylum Pseudomonadota; class Alphaproteobacteria; order Sphingomonadales; family Erythrobacteraceae; genus Croceibacterium; species Croceibacterium sp. TMG7-5b_MA50. Next base: position 94,214 of record NZ_CP156083.1, read on the forward strand.
AGGTGATGGGGAGCGGGTTGCAGGCCGGCCATTGGGTGCGGTTGCGCGAACAGATTGCGCGCATGACCCGGCGGCAGGATGCGGAAGACCTGCTGCACGATGCGTGGATCGGCATGACCCGGCGGCAGCAGATGAAGGGCAATGCGGACGCCCATGGTGCGGGCGATGGCGGGCGCGCGGCAATCGTGGACCCGGCCGCCTATCTGGCGCGCGCGGCCACCAACCGTGCCCGCGACGTCTCCCGCCGGGAACGACGCACCGGCGAAGGCCTGCCGCTGGACGTGGTCGAGGGGACGCTGGCGCATGGCGACCCGCTGCAGGACGAGGCGCTGATCGCCCGCCACCGGCTGGAACGGCTGCGGAAGGGGATCGAGCACCTGAGCCCGCGCACCCGGCAGATATTCTTGCTCCACCGGCTGGAAGGCCGTAAATACCGCGAGATCGCTCACGACCTGGGCATCAGTCAGAGCGCGGTGGAAAAGCACATCGCCAAGGCGATGGAGCAATTGGCCGTGTGGATGGAGACATGGTGACGTGAATCCATTCGACCCCGACCGGGGCGCGCCGCCTTCGCCGGCCCGGCAGGCGTCGACATGGCTGGCGCGATTGCATGCGGATGACCGGACACAGCAGGACGAGGCGCAGTTCCGTGCCTGGCTGGCGGCCGATGACCGCCATGCACGCGCCTTCGAACACGCATCAGCAACCTGGGACCTGGTCGGCGGGCTGGCCCCCGGCACTCTGGCTGCGCTCGCCCCCCGCCACCCCGTGCAGCACCACCGCCGGGCAGTGCTTGTCGGCGGGCTGGCGACGCTGATCGCCGGGTCGGCCTTCATCGGCTGGGACCGCGTGCAGGCGGGCGTCTATCGCACGGCGGTGGGCGAACAGCGGCGCCTGCGCCTGGCGGACGGTACGTCGGTGATGCTCGATACGCAGACCCGCATCCGCTTCCGCGCAACGGAGCAGGAACGGCGGCTGGAACTGGCCGCCGGGCGCATCGGGCTGGAGGTCGCGGCCGATCCCCGGCCCTTCCTGCTGGATTTGGGCGGTGCGCTGGCCGACGCCTCCGTCACGCTGCGTCAGCCCGTCCGGCTGGACCTGCGGCGTGATGACGACCGGCTGGCGCTGACGGTGCTGGACGGGCTGGTCCGGCTGGGCAGCGATGGCGGTGCGACTGCGTTGCGCAGTGGACAGCGGGTGGCGGCGAGCGCCGATGGCGGGCGCAGATATGACCAGCCGCAGATCGCCGACCTGACCGCCTGGCAGGAAGGGCGCCTCGCCTTTCGCGACGAGACCCTGGCGCAGGCGGCGGCGGAGATGAACCGCTACACAGACCGACCGCTGATGATCGCCGACGGCCCGGTCGGCGCCCTGCGCGTCAGCGGCGTGTACCGGGTGGGCGATCCCGAAGGGTTTGCGCGGTCGCTGTCGCTCCTGCTGCCGGTCGCCGTCGTTGCACGTGCGGACCGCGTGCTGATCTCCTCCCTGTCCTGACCCGAGGCAAATAAATCGTCACCGGCGGGGTGAGGAAAACCCGCTGGCCGGCGTCATGCAGGCGGGCGCCCGGTCGGGGCGCGTGGATCGGGGATCATCATCATGTACAGCTTCAAGCGCCGTCTTGGGCGCTCGGCTGCGGTCGCGCTGGCTTTGGTAGCCGTGGGCGCGGCCGCACAGGCCCAGGCACAGTCACAGCAGGCTCAGCAACGCACCGCCACCATCGACATCGCCGCAGGCCCGCTGGCCACGGCGCTGGAGCAACTCGCCAGGCAGAGCGGCACGGACGTACTATTCACCCAGGCCAACGTCGCAACACTGCGGGCACCTGCCCTGCGCGGGTCCATGGATGCGCAAAGCGCCGCCCGTCGCCTGCTTGCCGGCACCGCATTGACCGTGGTGCGCGATCGTTCCGGGGCGCTCATCGTGCGCCCTACCGCCGCGGCGGCGGGGAACGCGGCAGGTAGCGGGCCCGGCGATCAGTCGGCCGACACGGGCGCGGGCGCGGCTGCCAGCGCGGTGGCAGCGGAAGGGCAGGACGACGCCATCGTCGTCACCGCCAGGTTCTCCGACGGGGTGGATCGTTCGCTGGAGGTGAAGCGCAAGGCCGATTCCATCTCGGACGCGGTGGTCGCCGCCGACATCGGCAAGCTGCCGGCGATGAACGTGGCGGAGGCGCTGCAGCGCGTTCCCGGCGTCACCATCGTGCGCGAGGCGGGCGAAGGGCAGTTCATTTCCGTCCGTGGCCTCGGCCCCAATTTCCAGGCCGTCACCTTTGACGGGATGCCGCTCGCCTACAACGAGAACATCCGCAATTCCGGCCAATCCGGCCGCCAGTTTCGCCTGCAGGTGCTGCCGGCCACACTGATCGACAGCATCGTTGTCATCAAGAGTCCCACCGCCGACCTAGTGGAAACGGGCGTCGGCTCCACTGTCGACATCTGGCTGATCAACCCGCTGGACCGCGACAGCTTCTTCGCCGCCAACGCCTATGTCGGGTACGAGGAGCGCACCGATACGGTGAACCCGAACGGCACGCTATCAGGCGGGTGGCGCAATGCGGACGAGACGTTCGGCGTGCTGGCCGGGATCTCCTATTCGAAGCGGGAGGTCCAGTTCGACCGTTTGCGAGGCGGCTGGGTGTCGGCCGACGTTCCCGGGCTGGGTTCGCTGGAGGTGCCGGGCGACATGCAGCCCTATCTGGAGCAGGAGAACCGCGAGCGGATCAGCGGCGTGCTGGGCCTGCAATGGCGCCCGGCGAGCAATCTGGAACTGGATGTCGACGGCCTCTACTCGCAGTTCAACAACGAGACCTACGAACGGCGGCTGACCTACTACATCCCGACCCAGCTCTCCCGCCTCGACCTCGGCAGCGCAGTGGTGGAGGATGGCCGGCTGGTCGCCGGGACGATCCGGGGCGGACGCATCCGCAACTACAGCGAATATCTCGACCAGCGGCACGAGAACCTGCAGGTGAATGCGCGGCTGCGCTGGGAGCTGGGCGACTGGCGGATCGAGCCGCGCGTCAGCTATGCCCGCGCCACCAGCGATCTGGATACGCCGATCAGCCGCGTGCAGTACCGCACGGCCAATGGCCGCGGCGGCAACCTGACCTTCGACTTCAGCAATGATGTCGCGGACGACGCCAGGATCAACGCGCTCTACACCGACCTCGACCTGACGAACCCGGCGCTGATGCCGTTCGAAAGCTTCACCGTGCGGCCGATCAACTCGCGGGACGAGGACAAGACCGCCGTAATCGACATCACGCGCGAACTCTATGCCGACCTTGCCGGCCTGCAGCTGACCAGCATCAAGGTCGGCGGGCAGATCTCCAACCGCTACCGCGACTATCAGCGCCGCGATCGCAGCGGGACGGTGCTGCGCGACGGGGTGCAGCGCACCGGCGCGTTCCTGTCCTACCCGGCGCCGGGCAATGCGTTCGACCAGTCGATCGACCGGTTCCAGAACTGGGCCACGGTGGACTGGAACCTGTTCGGCAAGTCCTACACGCTGGGCAGCGAATGGGGCGATGTCAGCCCCGATGCCGATGATCTGGCGCCGACCGCGGCCGACCTGCAGAACTCCTACCGCATCGACGAGGACATCACCGCCGCCTATGTCCGCGCCGATTTCGAGGCTGCCTTCGGCGACGTGCCGATGACCGGCAATGTCGGCCTGCGCTTCATCCGCACCGAGACCGGCGTGCAAGGGACCACCGTGGCGCCGGTCACCGGCAGCAACGGGGCGGTCACCACCGAAGTCACGCCATCCCTGACTGGGGCGGCGTATGAGGAGTGGCTGCCCAGCCTGAACGCCAGCTTCGAGCTGCGGCCGAATATGCTGCTGCGTCTGGCCGCGGGGCGGACGATGACGCGCCCGTCCCTGTCGGAGCTGCGCAACTCAATCAACACCAACTCCGTGACGGTGGCGAACATCTTCGCGCAAGGGGCCGCGGCCCTGGCCGACGACACGCTGGACCTGACCGCAGCAGGCGGCAATCCGAACCTGATGCCCTACACCTCGTGGAACCTCGACGCGTCGTTCGAGTGGTATTTCGAGGAGTTCGGCGGCTTCACCGTGGCGGCGTTTCACAAGGAGATCAGCGACTACATCGCCTCCGACTTCGAGGTGCGCAACCTGGCCTTCGCCGTGCGGGACGGGTCGACGGTGCCGGTCGACATCCTGGTGGCCACCCCGGTCAATGTCGGCGATGCGACGATCACCGGCATCGAGCTTGGCTATACCAACCGGCTGCCGATCGGCCTGGGCCTGACTGCCACGGCCACCTTCGCCACGTCGAAGCTGGAGCTGGACCTGACCGATGCCGGCGTCCAGTCCGCGGGGATGCAGGGCGTGTCGGACACCAGCTTCTCGATCACGCCCTTCTTCGAGCACGGCCCGTTCGAGATCAACGTCAGCTACACCTGGCGCAGCGCCTACCAGACCGATGCCGGCGCGCTCGTCACGTCGCTGCCGGTGCTGGAGGACGTGGAGGCGTTCTACCAGGACGGGTTCGGCATCGTCGACCTTGGCACCAGCTATCAGGTCGTGCCCAACATGGAACTGTTCGGCCAGGTGGTGAACCTGCTGAACAGCCGGCAGGTCTCCTATGCCGGCACCCGCGATCGCTTCAGCGAAATCCACACGTTCGGCCGCACGGTAAACGTCGGCGTGCGCGCCAAGTTCTGATGGCGCAGCAAGCAGAAGGACACTTCCAGATGACCCGATTTACCGCCTGTCTCCTGCCGTCCGCCATTGCCGCTGCCTTGTCCGTGGCGCCGATCGCGCAGGCCAACGAAGCCGCGCCGCAGCCGGCTCCCGCCTCTGCGGCGGAGTCGCCGCCACAGGGGGCGCGCGCCAGGAACGTCATCCTGTTCCTGGCCGATGCCGCTGGGGTTGCGGTGCTGAACGCCGCCAGCCTGATGGCCTATAACGAACCGCTGAAGCTGCGTATCCAGCAATGGCCGCATCTGGGCCTCAGCGAGACATCGCCGGTGGACCGCTTCGTATCCGACTCCGCCAATGGCATGACGGCCATCGTGACCGGTACGAAGACCCGCAACGGCGTGATCAGTCAGGGGCCCGATGCCGTACGGGGCCAGCGGGACGGGGCGCCGCTGAAGACCCTGCTGGAACATGCGGAGGAACGCGGCCTGCTGACCGGCGTCATCTCCAGCCAGTCGATCGCCGATGCGACCCCGGCCGCAACCTACGCCCATGCGAACGACCGGTCGCGGTGGGGCGACATCTTCCCGCAGGCCCTGGCACCGCGCTTCGGCAACGGCGTCGATGTGTTGATCGGCGCTGGGCGGCAGGAGATCGGCGAGCAGCTGGCGGCGAACGGCACCAGCTTCGATCAGCTAGGAACGCGGTATCATCGCCCGATCCGGGCAATGCTTGCCGACGTTCCGGCGTCCGATAGCCGACCGATCGTGGTCAGCGACGCGATCGATGTACGCCTTGCTACGCTCAAGGCGCTGGACCTGCTGGAACAGTCGCCCAGCGGCTACTTTCTGGTGGTAGAATGGGACGCTCACACACCTGATCCGCAGGAGGGATTGGAGAACCTGGCCAATTTTGATCGGCTGATCGCGGAGGTGGAGAGCCGCGTGGATCTCAGCGATACCCTGCTGCTGTTTACGGCCGATCATTCGTTCGGCCTGCATGTTGATGGCGGCCGACGCGGGGAGCCGCTGCTAGCAGGCTATGATGCGTGGAAGGCATCGGGCAACAAGGACGAGATGGTGCGTCTGGACAACCTGATGGTGAAGGACACGCACACCGCAGAAGAGGTACCGGCCCTGGCCATCGGCGCAGGTGCCGAGGAGGTGCGCGGCTACTTCCCCAACACCCAGCTGTTCCGGATCATGATGAACGCATGGGGATGGACCGGAGCCGCCGTCGCACCTTCGGGTGAGTAGACGGGTAGCGATGCAGGTGGCGCACGGTCAACAAGCGTGCTCAGCCGAAAGCCAAGGCGACCAAGGCTGAGCGCTTTGCGTGGACGGCTGTGACTGCCATACACTCTCCACCCTGTCTCCATTCCGGTCATTCAGCGCTAATTTGACGCCTCCCGAAAGCCGCCACTTGTTCATGTCTCCGGACGACGGCTTTGGGTGCGCCTGATCAGCTGCTTGAATGGCTTGGGGTGGGTGGGATGCGGACATTGATCGTCGCCCTCAGACGCTGCTATTCCTCTTGCATGTCAACCAGCCCTAACGCGCAACTGGAGAGCATCGGTTTCGGCGGGGACGGGGACCAAGTTGACGCGTTCTTAGCTTTGGAACGGCACTTCGGAGTGTCAATCGATGACGCTCAATGCAGTCAGTGGCGAACCGCAGGCGACGTATTCACCGCTTTATTGCGGGCTCTCCCCGAGGAGCAAAGAGATCGCGGCGACCTTTGGCCAACGTTTGCCAACATTATGTGCGAGGAGACAGGAGCAGATGCTTCACGCCTCGGGCATCACACCCTTTTACTCACGCTCCCTATAAGCACAGTCTTGCGGCGGTGGCTTCGAAAGGCTTTCGCGTGAGCGCCGCTGAATGACGGCTATGGGGCGTGAGCGGCCCGGCCGCTCTCCGGCTATGGCGACCCCATACCGGACGTTCGGCGCTCCTCCGGCCTTCCTGGAACCGGCCTTTCGTTCATTGCGGCAGCCAGAGCTGTCTGGCACTTAGCTAGCGTTGTGAAAGGTACTGCCCGGTAGGCGCGGCCGACAATGGGCGGAGGTGTGAGCTCGCGAAAGGACACGCAGCAGCGCTTGTAATCCGCATGCGACTGATACGTCGGTCGAAGTGCTGATCAAGTTCATCCCTTCGCCTATCCCAGCCGCGCTGACCGGCCGCTTAAGCCGTCGAGCTAATCCCGGCGCGGCTCCCAACGGATTGTCGCTGATCCCGCGGGCAGGATCAAAGTCCCGTCAATGACGGGTACCGAATTGCCATTCACCAACGCTCGTCCCGGTAAGCCAGACAAAGGCCATGGCACTGCGAAACCGTTCGGCGGCACTGCGGTGCCGGTCACCAACATTTCCAGCCCGCCGTTATGCTCCCGTCCGGCAAAGTTGATCGTGCCCCAGCGAGTGCGCAATCCGCTGATCCGGACACCATCGCCCGCCAGCCAGGTGGGTGTGAGGCCCGCCGCCAGCACCAGCCGGTCCGCACCGATATCCTCGTAAGCGAACAGATCCAGCGCGGCCCGGATGAAGTCGGATGCGACCCAGGCATGCGGCATGTCGCCGATGAAGCGTATCTCCCGCGGATCACGCCCGACTACCTCCGCCCAGCCGTTCCACGCCTGCGGGCGGCGATCGGCCATATACGCGTCCAGCAGCGCATGCGCCTCCTCACGCCGTCCCAGCCGCACCAAGGCGGAGACGTTGCGCAGTTCATAAGGGGTGTAGTCCGCCCATTCTGCGTGCCTCGCAGTGCGCCCCAGCACCCGCTCTACCTGCCGGGTGAAGGTCCGGTTCAGCAGCACCGGGTCCAGCCGCGGCTGCTCCCCCGCAGGGTCCAGCGTTATGGTGGTGGAAGTGGCATCGAAATCGCCAAGGCTGGTGGAGCCGGGGATGTAATCGATGTTCCAGTAATCCACCGCCGCTTTGATGGCGGCATGGATGTCGGCGGCGAACTGGTCGCGCTGCGCGGCGATGGTCGCGGCTTCGGGCTTGCCCAGCACTTCCGCCGCGAACGCCGCATCCTTGTAGCCGGCGAGGCCCCAGAAATCGTCCCACAGGCTGTATTGCGGCTTGGCGGAATAGGCCTCGTGACTGATCGACGGCGGCAGCAATCCGTACAGCATCCGACGTTTCGGCGTCAGGTTAGCCGGCGTCCGTTCGGACAGGCGCTGCCCATCCATGTAGCGGCGCGCCCCGTCCAGACTGGGCCAGTCGCGGGCCAGCGCCGCACGGTCGCCGGTGTAGCGGTAGAGTTGCGTCACCAGGTGGATATATTCGCCCTGGCTGTCATTCTCCGGCACCGGATCTGGGCCGCGTGCATCGACGCAGCAGGGCACCTTGCCATTGGCGAACAGCTTCGTCCCGTACCAGTCGGCAAAGGCGCGGATCGGCCCGACCTGGCCCAGCCGCAGCAGCGTGTCCCCCATCATCGCGCCGTCGCGGATCCAGCTACGGGCGTAGGACCGGGTGCCCGGCTTCAGCGCGGGGCCGTCCCGGCTCATCAGGACATGGGCCAGCGCGGTGCGGATCGTATCCGCCACCGGCTGCTTGTCCTGCGGCACCGACAGCTGCACCCCGCCCAGCGCGTTGCGCCAGTAATCGGCGGTACGGGCGATTGCGGCATCGAAGGCGGCCCGGTCTGCCGGCACATCGTCGCCAATGGCCACCGGCAGGTCGAAGCCTTGCCCCGGCGCCAGGGTCACGGTCCAGCGCATGGTGGCGGAGGCCAAGTGCGCTGGATCCTCGACCGTCGCCGTGCCATCGGCAATGGCCGGATGTGCCAGCGCGCCGTGATCGAACGGCCGGGTGGCGACGGCCTGCGGACGGAGGAGCGGCACCACCTGGCGGGTCACGACCGGATCGCCCGGCAGGGCCGCCGGCGTGGTCACCGCCAGGCGAGTGCCATCCCAGCCGACGGCGGAAATCGGGCTGACGCCGCCCTGCTGCGACAGGAACTGCGCCGGAGGGTTCACCTGGAACGGCCGCACCGCCAGAGCCAGCGTCAAGGTGCGGGGTGCATAGCCATTATTGGTCAGGCGGTATCGGGCGAGCAAGCGCGGGTTCGCCTGGTCGGCGGTGAGGGATGTCTCCAGTTTCCACCCTGCCCCCTGCCAGGCAACCTGCGGCAGCGGGAGGTAGCCGTCCTCCAGCCGGTGGCTGGCCGTCACATCGGCCCAGCCGGACACGCGATCGCCATCAATGATGAACGGTTCGACCGAGAAGCCACCTTTGGCGACCTCGATCGCGCCATCCTCCCCGATCAGGCCGCTGACCGCGCCGCCATCGCTGGCCACCAGCGTCCAGTAGCTTTGTTCGCTGAAGCCGCGGGGATAGGTGCCGCGCGGTGCCTCCTTCGCCAGCGCGGCGATGATCGCATTGGGCGTTTCCGCCCATTCACGCGGCATGATTGCGACCTCGGCCAGGCGTACCTGATCGTCGCCGACGATCCGCAGCCATGCGGCTTCCGTTTCCGGCAGCGGCAACAGGTCGCGCCCGCCATCGCCACCCGTCACGGCGCGCAGCAGCCGCCACTCGCGGCCATCGTCCGATGCCTCCACGCGGTAATCGGCGCCGGTTCCGGCGGCCCAGTCCAGCGTCAGCCCTCCGAGTTCACGGCGGCCACCCAGGTCCAGCACCAGCGGGCGTGCCAGCGAAACCGACGTGTCGCGGCTCCCGTCCAGCACGGCAGCGTCGCTGGCCGTCGGCTTCGGCAGCGGGCCCGGTGGGGGCAGCGGCGTCAGCCGCAGGTCGTCGACCTCCAGCGTCCCCGCACCGCCGTCGCGGCCACGCACGACCACGATCTCCACCGCCTGCGTGGTCTGCAGTGCCTTGGCCGTGGTCGGCCCCCAAGCGAAGCTCACATCGCGCGGGCGCAGGCGCAGCGTCTGCCATTCGCCGGTCGCGCGAAAGTCGGGGCGCTGCACCCACCAGACATTCTCGCCACCGGCATCCGTGAACTTGACCTGCAGGTCGTTGACCCCGCCGGTGCCGCGCACCTTCAGCGTCAGCAGGAAATTCTCGGGCCAGTCGATCGGCAAGGTCCGCCGGGCGACCGCGTAGCCCGACACATCGTTGAAATCGTACCGGAGCGAAAGCGCGCCGCCCTCCCCCGCCACTTGAGCGCTCACACCGTCGGACCCGCTCGCGGCCCAGGCGTCCGCCCGGTCGAGCTCGTCCAGCAGCACGGTCTCCTGCGCGCCTGCTGCCGTGGCGATGACCAGCAGCGGCAGCAGCAGCAGCAAGCGTTTCATGCCAGCCACCCGCCCGTGAAGCCCGCCCGTTCCAGCCCGCGACGGATATGGGGATTGCGCTTCATCGTCTCCCAGACGAGGCCGGTGCGCATGTTCTCGATCATCAGCACGATCGGGCCTTGGTCAATCCCCAGGTAATCGCGGTCCACCCAGCCGGTGCCGGGCGCGATACGGCCATGGGTCAGGTCATGGTTCGTCGCGGCCAGCGTGGGATTGAACGCATCGAGGAAGCCGTATTCACTCCAGATGGCGGAGCCGTAGCGGCGATGCATCGCGGCGATCGCCTGGCTGGCCAGCTCCGGCTCGAACGCGATGGACGCCGCCGCCGCTGTGGGCGCGATCGTGCCATCGTCCCGGTCGCCCGGCCCGCGCGCGGAATAGCTGAAGAACTGCCGCTCCCGCCCGCCGATTGCCTGCCGGAAGTCGCCGGGTCCGTCGCAGGCGGTCATTCCCCAGACCTCCCCGTCATAGCCGGTCCAGCCACCTGTATTGGCGATGGCATAGGCCCGCTGCGCCCGCACGGCGCGCCGGCTGTTCTCGTGGTAGTCGATGCCCTTGTCCGCCATGTAGCGGTCTTGGATGCCGTGAAAATCGATCCAGCAATGGCTGTACTGGTGCACGAACAGCGGAGCGTAGTGCAAATGCGGCTCCCCGCCCCATCGGTCGGTCCATTGCGCGTCGAACCGGGCGGTCCAGGCGTCCCAGGTTTCTGCCGGCAGCGGGTGCGTGGGCGAACCCAGCGCCAGCACGTAGAGCAGCAGCGCCTCGTTATAGATGTCCCAATCGTGCGGTATGAAGCCGCTTTCCGGATGCCAGCCCATCGCCACGAAGGGCGGGCGTGGGGTGATCCAGGTCCAGTCCACCGCGGCATAGATTTGTTCTGCCAGGGCGCGGATGCGCGCCTCCTGCGGATCGTCGCCGTCGTACCAGCTCTGCGCGAACAGCACGCCGCCCAGCAGCAGCGAGGTGTCGACGGTGGACAGCTCGCACCGGGCGAAGCGGTGGCCGCGCGTCACGCCCAGGAAGTGGTAGAAGAAGCCGTGGAATCCGCTGTCGCTGCTCTGGCTGTCGCCCTGCGGCGCGCTGGCGAAGAACTCCAGCGTAGCCAGCGTGCGGGTGCGCGCCTGTTCGCGCGTGATCCAGCCATGGGTGACGCCGATGGGATAGGCGGTCAGCGCAAAGCCGACCGCCGCGATGGAGGCGAAGGACGGGGTCGGCCAGCGGTCGGGCGCAAGGCCCGTCTCCGGATCGGTCGTGTCCCAGAAGAAGCGGAAGGTGCGCTGCTGCAGTTCGCCCACCAGAGGGTCGGTCGCGGCAGCCGGGGCGACTGGCGCAGTCCCGACCCGGGTGCTGGCACAGCCCGCGGCAAGCGCCGCCATTGCAGTGGAGGCAACGAACTGGCGGCGACTGGGCATGAACTCTCCGGCAAACTCAACTTACTGTGCGGGGCGGATGCCGTTCCATCCGCCCCGTTGTGGCAGGATCAGAAGCTGAACCCGGCCGACAGCTTCACGGTGCGCGGCGGATTGCCGCCGATGCTGAAGCTGGTCCGCTCCCCGAACACGGTGGGCGAGCTTTCCGTGCGGGTGTTGTCCGCCACCGCATCGTTGAAATCGACGTAGTTGCGGTCGTTCAGCACGTTGATCACGTCCACGCGGAAACGCAGCTGCGTGATGTCGCTGATGAAGGGCAGCGGCACATACTTCGTCAGCGCCATGTCCAGCTGCCGCCGGCCCCAGCGCGATCCGTTGCCCTCGCGGAAACCGCCCAGCCAGCGCCGTTCGAACGGTACGGACGTGTCGACCTGGTTGACGATATACAGGGGCGATTCGATCTGGAACTTCGCCGACAGGGAGAAGCCGAGCGGAAGGTCGCCGGTGCCCGCCACCACGAAGCGGTGCCGCGGTACGCCGACGGAGCGCAGGAAGGGGTAATCCTCGATATTCTCGTAATCGAGCGAGAAGTTCTCCCCGAACTTGCGGTTCTCCTCCGCCTCCGTGAAGGTATAGGTCGCATCCACGCTCCAGGGCGAGGACGCGGAATACGCTTTCGTGACCTTCAGGTATGCACTGTCGGCATTGGTTTCCAGCCCGTTGGTGCCCAGGATGATCGCGCCAAATCCCGGCGGTGCGAAGCCGAACGGGGCACCGGGCGTGTCGGTGGTGCTGGCCGGGTCGTCGAAGAAGAAGCTGCCATCCGGCCGGCGGTTGCCCAGCAGCCAGACAAAGCCGTCGCGGCTTTCGATGTGGGTGTAGCCGACTTCCAGCTGCACCGGGTCCGCGATGCGGCTGCGCAGGCCCAGGCTGAACTGGTCGGAATAGGGCACCTTCAGGTCGTTGTTGATGAAGCGCAGCTCCCGCCCGCCGCCGGCCGCGGTGGTCAGCAATCGCTGGCGTCCCTCCTCCGTCAGATAGACCGGATCATAGGGGATGCAGGTGGCAGACGGGACGCACTCCTCCGACGCTAGCGAGTTGTTGCCGATGAAGCGGAAATCGCGCTGCGGGAAGGCGCCGAAGCTCAGTTCCTGCTGCAGGAAATCGAACTGGTTGCGATCGTAGGACCGGCCATAGCCGCCGAAGACGGTCCAGTTCTCCTCCTCGTCGATGCGGTAGGTGAAGCCGATGCGCGGCTGGAACGCCCCGCTGAACGCCTCCCGATTGTAGCCGCGGCCGATATAGTCGTTGATGTCGTAGCCGGCGTTCAGCAGGTTGGGGTAATTGGCCGGGGACACCGCCGCCAGGTTCGATTCCGGGGTCACGAACTCGAGATAGGCCGGCGTTTCCTCGTAATCCCAACGCAGGCCGATATTCAGTGTCAGGCGATCGCTGACGTCCCAATCGTCCTGCAGATACAGGCCCAACTGGAAATTGTCGGATTCCACCTCGGGCGTGCCGAACGCACCGGGCGCGCCAAATTGCAAGCGGTAAGGGACGCTGTCGTTGAAGCTGGTCTGCCCGAACAGGTTCACGTCATAGGTGTAGAGCGGGTTCAGCAGGTTCTGCTCGATCGTGCGCAGCTTCACGAAGCGCAGCTTGACGCCCGCCTTGATCGTGTGCGCGTCGAACCCGGTCCAGGTGAAGTCGTTCTGGATCGTCCAGCCGCTCTGCCCCTTCTCCTGGAAGTTGGCGCCCGCGCCGGTGCGGAAGATGTCGAACCGGTTGATGGCGGTGCCGTTGCGCTGCGTCGCCTGGAACAGCTGCCCGTTGCCGAAGGAGGTAGGCGTGGGCGACCAGGTCACGTCCTCGTAAGCGACGCGGAAATCGTTGATCCAGTCATCGTCCGTGTGCTGCCATCGGGCGAGGCCACGCCATTCCTCCACCCTATTGCTGACGCCGGTAGACACGGTGTTGATGCCGCTGCCCAGCTGGAAGCCGCTCTCGTCGCGGTACTTCACGGAAAACTCGAACAGGTCGGCATCGGTCGGGACGATGTCGATCTTGCCGAAATACAGGTCTTCCTTGAAGGTGTTGTTGAACGATCCGAACAGGCCCTGGTACTGCGACGGCAGGCTGGATATGGCAAAGCCGTTGCCTGGGATCACGTCCACCGGCCGTTGCTGCCGCTTGCCTTCGTAACTGCCGAAGAAGTGCGCCACGTCCTGCACGATCGGGCCGCCCAGCGCGATGCCCCACTGCTTGTCGGACGTTTCCACCTTGTCGATCCGGGTCGGGAAGATCTCCGTCGGGCGGCGGGACCGGAGGCTCTGGTCGGTGTAGTCGAAGAAGCCTTCGCCGTGGAATTCGTTGGTGCCGGACTTGGTGGTCGCGGTGATCGCGACGGAGCTGACCTGATCGAATTCCGCCTTGTAGTTGCTGGACAGCACCTGGTATTCGCCAATGGCCAGCTGCGGGAACGGGTTGCCGGGGGTGGAATCTTGCCCGGTGATGCCGTTCTTCAGCACGTAGTCCTTCTGGCTGATGCCATCGATGAACACGTTCACGCTGTTGGACCGCTGTGCGCCGCCCTGAATGCGAACCTGCCCGTCGCCGCCTTCCTCCACCAGCCGCACACCGGGAGCGAGATCGGCGAAGGCCAGAAAGTTGCGGTTGTTCTGCGGTAGCTGCTCGATCAGGCGCTGCGTGATGTTGATGCCGACCTGCCCGCCGGACAATTCGCGGATGCGCCCGGCGGTCACCACGATCTCGTTGCCCGTCGTGGTCGGCGCGGCGCCGGTGTCGTTTTCGGTGCCGACGCCATCGGTCCCCGTGCCCTGCGCCGGTGCATCGGGGCCGGCGGACAGGTCGATGTCGAGCCCGGCATTCTGCCCGACATTCAGCGTGAAGGGATCGGAATTGCTGGTGGTGCCATCCTGGGTGGTGATTTCCAGCCGGTACGTGCCCGCGCCCAGCGATGCGAAGTTGTAGACCCCGCCAGCGTCCACCGCAACCGATCGGCGGATGCCGGTGTTAACTTCCACCGCCGCGACCTCCACCGCCGGATTTCCTTCCGGCGCGGTGATGACGCCGCGCAGCGAAGCCTGCCCGACCTGCGCCTGGGCGATCGTGGGGATAAGCGTCAGCCCGCCTGCCAGCGCTGTCATGCTGGCAAGCGCGATGCGCGTCGTGAAGCTGTTCATGGTCTGTCCCTGCTGCGTATCTTATGGTTCTTGCGTCGCCCGCCACTCTGATGGTCAGGCGCGGTCCGGCGCATGTGCGCAGGACGCGCGGTCAGGCTCTATGTTCCCGACAAACGTCGCAGCGGCGGAACCCTTCGTGGACCCGCTCGCTGTTTTTGCCTCGACACAGCGAAGGGCGGCACGCCAGGGGAGCGGAACATGACACATTACCGGACATCGCGGCGCGCGGTGCTGATGGGCGCCGGCGCCGCCGCGGCATGGCTGGCCAGCCCGGCGCGGGCCGCGATGCAGGCGGTAGACGGGACCTCGCTGCCCCGCACGGTGGAGGCGCTGCTCGGCCGCATGACGGTGGAGGAGAAGGCCGGGCAGTTGACGCTGATGGCGGCCGCCTGGGCCGGCGGCGCGGCGGTCTCGCTCAATCCGGCGGGCGCCGCGACCAGTTTCGACGCGCAGGTGGCGGAGGTGCGCGCGGGGCGGATCGGCGGCGTATTCAACGGAAACGGCGCGGAAATGGCGCGGCAAATGCAGATCGCCGCCACGCGGGAATCGCGGCTGAAGGTGCCGATGCTTTTTGCCGCCGACATCATCCACGGCTTCCGTACCGTGTTCCCCATGCCGCTGGCTGAGGCCGGCAGCTTCGACCCCGAACTCGCCCGCCGCACCGCGCGGGCCGCAGGGGCGGAGGCAGCCGCCGCCGGCATCGACTGGACCTTCGCCCCCATGGTCGACGTTGCCCGCGATGCGCGTTGGGGCCGTGGCATCGAGGGTGCAGGGGAGGACGTGCTGCTGAACCGCGTCATGGCGGATGCCCGCGTGCGGGGCTTTCAGGGGGAAAACGGCCTCGCCGCACCCGATGCCGTCGCCGCCTGTGCCAAGCATTTCGCCGCCTATGGCGCGGCGGAGGCGGGGCTGGACTACAACACGGTGGACGTGTCCGAACGCACGTTGCGCGAGATCTACTTCCCGTCGTTCCAATCCGCATTCGAGGCGGGTGCACCCACCACCATGGCATCGTTCAACGAATTGTCCGGCGTGCCGGCCACCGCGAATGAGTGGCTGCTGACGCAGGTGCTGCGCGACGAGTGGGGTTTCGACGGGTTGGTCGTGTCCGATTATACCGGCGACATGGAACTGATCGCCCACGGCTTCGCCGCCGACGAGCGGGAGGCGACCCGGCTCGCCTTCCTGGCGGGCGTGGACATGAGCATGCAGAGCGGCTTCTACATCCGGCACCTGCCCGACCTGGTGGCCACGGGAGAGGTGCCGATGAAGCGGCTGGACCAGGCGGTGCGCCGGGTGCTGGCGCTGAAGGTGCACCTAGGCCTGTTCGACGATCCCTTCCGCCGCATCGATCCAGAGCGGGAACGCACAAAGGTGCGCACGGCGGAAAACCTGGCCCTCGCGCGGGAGGCGGGCAGCCGTTCCGTCGTGCTGCTGAAGAATGATGGCGAGCTGCTGCCCCTGCCTCGCAGCGGCCGCCGCATCGCCCTGATCGGTCCCTTTGCCGCCGGCCAGCATGATCTGATCGGGCCCTGGAACGTCTATGGCACAGATGCGGAGGCGGTGGACCTTGCCACAGGCATCCGCATGGCCGTGGCCGACCCGGCGCTGGTGACGGTGACGGAAGGCTCCGGCATCGATGCGCCGCTGGATGGCGGCATCGAACAAGCGGTCGCCGCCGCGCAGGGCGCCGATGTTGTGGTGCTGGCGATCGGCGAAAGCCAGCGCATGTCGGGGGAGGCGCAGTCCCGGACGGAGATCGCGGTACCCGCGCCGCAGATGGCACTGGCCGCAGCGGTCGCCGCCACGGGCAAGCCGGTCGTGGTGCTGCTGCGCACGGGTCGCGCGTTGGCGCTGGAACAGCCGGTGCTGGATGCCCCCGCCATCTTGGTCACCTGGTTCCTGG
This sequence comes from Croceibacterium sp. TMG7-5b_MA50, assembly GCF_039830145.1. NCBI lineage: Bacteria > Pseudomonadati > Pseudomonadota > Alphaproteobacteria > Sphingomonadales > Erythrobacteraceae > Croceibacterium > Croceibacterium sp. TMG7-5b_MA50. Next base: position 110,623 of record NZ_CP156083.1, read on the forward strand.
GGTCACAGGATGGCCCCGCCATCGCCGATGTGCTGTTCGGGCAGGTGGCGCCTTCGGCCCGGCTGCCGGTTTCCTTTCCCTTCGCCACGGGTCAGGTGCCGTATCACTACGCGCACAAGAGCACCGGGCGACCCAACCCGCCGGGCAATCTGCAAGAATACAAGGCCAGGTACCGCGATTGGCCCAACGCCGCGCGCTTCCCCTTCGGCCACGGGCTGACTTATGGCACGATCAGCTATTCCGCCCTTGACCTCGGCGGCGGGCGGCTGGCGCGGGATGGGAAACTGACGGTCAGCGCCACCATCGCCAATAATGGCCGCTATGCGGCGACGGAGGTAGTGCAGCTTTACATCCGCGACACTACCGCCAGCATCACGCGGCCGGTACGGGAGCTGAAAGCCTTCCGCCGTGTGGCGCTGGCACCTGGGGAGAGCACGGCAGTGTCCTTTACTTTGTCGCGGGCGGACCTGCTGTTCATCGGCACCAACCTGGAACCCACGGTGGAACCGGGCCGCTTCCAGCTATGGATCGCCCCTTCGGCTGAGGCGGAGGGGGTCTCGGGTGAGTTCACGCTGGCATGAGCCCCGCCACCCGCCTTTTTCGCCGCCTGCTGCTTCCCGCCATGCTGGCACCGCTCCTCGCCTACGTCGCGCCGCCGGCCACCGGGGCGGAGCCGGCGCCGCTGCCCGCAGGGCAGTTCCCGCAACCGGCGCTGGTGGAAGGCGGTTACCCCTACCAATTGTTCATCCCGCGCGCGCTGGACGAGGCGGGTGACACGCGCTGGCCGCTGTTGCTGTTCCTGCACGGATCAGGCGAACGCGGGGTCGATATCGCACGGGTCAAAACGCATGGCCCGCCCAAGATCGCCGATCGCGACCACGACTTCCCTTTCATCCTGATTTCCCCACTACTGCCGGCGGAGGAGGATTGGGACATCGCCAAGCTGGACGCCATCCTGCGTCATGTCACGGCGCGGCTGCCGGTCGATCCTGGCCGGATCTACCTCACCGGGCTCAGCCGGGGCGGCCATGCCACCTGGCGCTGGGGCGCGGCGGAGCCGGGCCGCTTCGCCGCGTTGGTGCCGGTGGCCGGCCGCGGCGATCCCGCCACCGCGTGTGCGCTGGTGGATGTACCGGTCTGGGCGCTGCATGGCGACCGCGATGATGTGGTGGTGCCCGATGGCAGCTTCGCCATGTCCCGTGCCATCCGCGCTTGCGGCGGGCATCGGTCGCGGCTGACGATCTACCCCGACATGGGCCACAATGCCTGGGATCCGGCCTATGAGTCTCCTGCGCTATACCTCTGGCTGCTGCAGCAGCGTAAGCAGCGCTAGTGCGATAGATCCGCCGATTATGACCCTGCCCACAGGACGGGTTGGCGGCTCCGTCCACTTCAAGCCGGTTTGACAATGCACCGACAAGCGCGGGCAGCTGCTCCCTTCCCAGCTGCGGTCACGTGTTCATCTCGTCGGGTGAAGTGCGACCTCGACCACCCTGTTCTACGGATTGGTCGGTAGTGGCCGCAGGCCCATGGACCTGCGGCTGACCGGTTCAGAAGGCATAGCGCGCGCCGATTACCACATTGCGCCCGCGTAATGGTGACTGGTCCTTCACGAACGAGGTATGCACGAAGGCCAGTTCGTTAAGCAGGTTCAAGCCACGCAGGTACAATTCGAAGCCAGGGAGCTGGCCTGTGTCGAAGCCGTAGGCAAGCGTGGCGTTGACCATGTCGTAGCCGGGGGTGGCCTTCTCGTAAGACGCCACCTCGTCTTGCTCGAAGGTGCGGTAATATTCCACATCGCCCGAGATTGGCCCGGCCGAGAGCTCATAGCGGGCGCCCAGCCTGCCTGGCGAACTACGCGGCAGATTGTCATCCATGCTCTTCAGCTCGGCATCGACATAGTCGCCAAACAGCGTCAGCCGGTGCGCCGGGGTGAGCTGGTAGCTGACCTCCCCATCGATGCCGCTGAACTCCACATTAGCGGCGGTGTAGGCAAGCATGTTGGCGCGCACGCCATTCTCGTCATTGCTCTGGATCAGTCGGGCGAAGATGTAGTCGCTGACATCCTGGTAGAACAAGCCGACCTCGAACTCCAAGGGACCGCCCAGCTTGCGGAAGGTCAGGTTGATCGAGTCCGTTTCCTCCATCAGGTTCGGCATGCTCGGCGCGAAGTCGATGGGAAATTCGTCCCACAGGAAGTCGGCCGGCGATTGCGTCAGCCCCAATTCGTAGCTGTTGGTCGCCAGGTTCACGCCATTGGCGAACAGTTCGCGCACGCTGGGTCCGCGCTCCGTATGGGCCAGCGCCAATGCCAGGGCAAAGCCGGGCCGCACGTTCCAGCTCGCCCCGAACGATGCCGAAAACGGATCGTGCTTCAGATCGGGATTGTCTTCGGACCAGTAGGTCCGTTGGTCAGCCTCCAGCGCCGGGCGCCAGTCCGCGCCGTAGGTCCGGATATAGTAGGCCTCGTTCTCGGGCGAGAGATTGGTGAAGAACGGGCCGGGAATGGGCGTCCTTATCGTGCGCCAGTCCTTACGGGCAGCGATCTCAACATCTACATCGCCGAAACTGCGCGCCTCGCTCAGGAACACGCCGATGTTCTCCGTCTCTCGCTGGAGCGTTCCGGAAAAACCTACGCGCGCAGTGGGTGGTCGGTGAATGGCGTTGAGGTCCAGCCCGCTGAACGTGGCGTCTGTGTACTGGAAGCCCGCTGTGCCGGTGAAGCCCCACACCGGCTGGTGGGTCAGCTCCACCCGCCCGTCATATACTTCGTTGTTGAAACGGGCGAACGGGGTCGGCCCGTCGATCTCATCGTGGTTGTAATCGGTGTAGGAGCCGCGCAGGCGCAGATGCGCCAGGCCGGGCAGCAGGTCGTCATAGTCGCCCCGCACATCGACCCGCTCGCTCCGCAGGCGGATGAACGCGGTCAAATCGTCCGAGGTCGTGACGTTGTAACCGATGCTGCCATGCGGGCGGCAGTGGAACTCAAGCCTGTCGAAATAATAGTCACCGTGACAGGCGCTGTTGGCATGGCTGTGCCCCGGCAGGCCATATTCGTTATCTACCCGAGAATAGGCGGCGCCCACATAACCCTTTGACGTGATCCATGATGCGCCGAACGCGTAGCTGCCGCTTTCAGCGAAGGAATCACGCAATCGGTCGGTGCCAAACGCGTCCGGCACGTCGTAGTCGTCAGCCCGGCGCAGCGCGCCTTCGGCATGGATCGCGAAGCTGCTGCCAAGCCCTATGGTGAAGCGGCCGGTACCCGACTTCTCGTGGTCGCCGCTGCCATAACGGATCTCGGCCGCGCCGCTCATTCCACCGTCGGGTATGGCCTTGGGCACCTTGCTGTCGATCAGGTTGATCGCACCATTGGTGGCATTGCCGCCATAGCGGATCGCCGCCGGCCCACGCTGGATTTCGATCGCGTCCAGCAGCAGCGGATCGGTGGTGATCGCATGATCGGGCGAGATGGAAGATACGTCGAACAGGTTGGCGCCATCCGACAGGACCTCGATCCGCGGCAGCGTCTGGCCGCGGATCACCGGTCGGGATGCGCCGCCGCCGAAATTGTCGAGATGCACGCCCGGCAGGCCGGCCAGCGTCTCGCCCAATCCACCCTGCCGCCGGTGGACCAGTTCGTCACCGGAAAGGACCCGCACCGGCAACGCCGCCTGTTCCGTCCTGAACGCCTGGCTGGTGACGATGATGTTGTCCGATGCGGGGCGCGCCGGCTGTTCCGTGCTGGTCTGCGGCCGGCTCTCGGCCGTAGCCTGCGCCCACGCCGGACCGGCTGTTCCCAGCACAAGCGCGGTTGTCGCCAGAAGCGCGGGCGCGCCTCGGCTGGTGTTTGGATATTGCAATGACGTCTCCACCCTGTCGTGAGCGCGCCCCTTATGTGACATTATAACGTGCATGCAAGCCTGCTTTGTGCTTGAGGCTGCCAATCACATCCAAACCGTCAGGGTTTCTCGCCACTCATGTCCAGCGTTCTCCGTTCCCTTGCCGCCCCGATCGCCCTCATCAGCGCGTTGCTGGCGGCGGAGGCAGCCGCGGCGCACGGCGAAGCAGAAACGCTGCCCGCCACCGTCCTGCCACCCGCCCCAGAATGGAACGGCGCCAGCGAAGCACTGATAGCCGCACCCGGCGATCCGTGGATTACTCCCGCCGAGGCGAGCGGCTTCGTGTCCACGCCCCGATATGCCGAGGTACGTGCCTTCCTGGAACGGCTAGACGCCGCATCACCGCTGCTGACACTGGGCACCTTCGGCCATAGCGGCGAAGGGCGCGACCTCTTGATGGTACGCGCCAGCACTGGCGCAGCGACGGATGGCGCCACCAAGCCGGTCGTGTTGATCCAGGCAGGCATCCATGCCGGCGAGATCGACGGCAAGGACGCCGGGCTGATGTTGCTGCGCGACATTGCACAAGGGCGCGCCGCCGGGCTGCTGGACGATGTCGATCTGGTGTTCGTCCCCATCTACAACCCTGATGGGCACGAGATGATGAGCGGATGGAATTTGCTGCACATCAATGGACCGATCGCCAAGGGGACCGTTGCGAACGCCCGCAACCTCAACCTCAATCGCGATTATGCCAAGGCCGATGCGCCCGAAACGCGGGCGATGATCGGGCTCCTGCGCCGGCTGGACCCGATCCTGTATGTCGATGCGCATGTCAGCGCCGGCTTCGACATGGGCTACGACATCACCTTCACCTATGCCGGCTGGGGCACCTACGCCCGCCACCGCAACACGGCCGACTGGCTGGAGAACCGCTTCGAGCCGTCAGTGATGAACGCGCTGACCGATGCCGGGCATTTCCCGATCCGCTATCCAAGTCCGATCGACACCAGGAACCCGCAGGCGGGTATCCGCTACAGCCCGGAAGGGCCGCGCTACTCCACCGGCTACGGCGACTTCATTTCCGTGCCGACCGTGCTGGTGGAGACCCATTCGCTGAAGCCCTACCGCCAGCGCGTGCTCGGTACCCGCGTACTCTTCGAGGCGGCGCTGAAGATCGCCGCACGCGATACGGACCGCATCATCGCGGCCAAGGCGGCTGACCGCGCGTCTCGGCCGGAACAATTGCTGACACGCTGGCGCCCCGCGGCAGAACCGATCGGGACGGTCCAGAACTTCCGCGGTGTGGCGTTCGACACCTATGTCTCGCCGGCATCCGGGAGGGAGGAGCAGCGTTGGCTGGGCCGGCCGATCACCTTCGACATGCCGATCATCGGGCAGGAGCCGGTCGAAAGCGTTCACCTGCCGGAAGCGTGGTGGGTTCCGGCGGCGGAGACGGCGATCATCGAACGGCTGCAATTGCACGGCATCGTTTTCCAGGTGATCGATGCACCCCGCACTATGGTGCTCGACCGCGTGTTGCTTGCGGACCCTGAACCGCAGCCCGCCTACGAGGGGCGCTTCCCGTTGCAGGCCGGCATGCAGCACCATCAGGTGGAAGAGGTGGTGCCGGCCGGCACCATCCGCGTTCCGTCCGACCAACCGAACGGCCTGTTGGCGGCGGCCCTGCTGGAGCCGGAGAGCAGCGACAGCTTCCTGGCTTGGGGCTTCTTCCCGCAGTTGCTGCCCGCGCCGAGCAGCAGCGAGGATTTCATGCTGGCGCCGCTGGCCGATCTGCTGCTGGAGCGTGATTCGCATCTGCGTGCCGCTTTCAACCGCAAGGTAGCCACGGAACCGGCCTTTGCCGCCGATGGCAACGCGCGCCTGCACTGGATCATGGATAACGGACCACATGCCGATCCATGGCACCATCTCTACCCCGTGCGACGAGAGATGTAGGGCATGGACCAGCACCAACGACACCAAGTTGCAGAGCGCATTTGCCCGTCATCAGGTTCGTCGAGTTACCAAGCACCTCACTTTCAGCTACCGAGGCGCTCAACACGTGATCGGGGAATAAGCGACCCTGCTCTGGTGGGTAGGACTGTGACGATCGAAAGGCGCATCAATGGTGACACGTGCTTATTTGGCGCTGTCAGTGAGCTGAAAGCCTCTACCCTCCAGTAGCGTTCTGACCGCGCGACATTTAAGTCTTCTTACCGGGTCCGCTGCGAAAGTAGCGGACCTGTTTTGCACCTTGTCGGGTGGACCCACGGGTTGCTGCCGTACTGCCGGCGTTGAGCGAGCCCGATGCTTGCGCATCGGGTCCATACCCCTAATCGGATACATCGCGCTATGAGCCTGGGCGGCCCTCCACTGTGTGGAGGGGAGAACCATCGTTCTTTTGCTCTTTGATGCCGCCCGTGCTTACCGGTCGGCGCCAGCTGGCGGGCGGATCGGTCAGGGCACCACGTCGATGATGGTGCGCTTGTAACGGGTCAGCCGCGGGGTGCCGTGGTCGGTTACCGCCAGGATCACGTGGATCGTGCCGGTCCCGGGCCGTACTGTACGGTCAGTCTTGACCCGCAGCCAGGCCCGCTGCTGGTCGAAATCGTTCACCGGCAGCTTCACGCCGGTTATGTTGTTGGACATGCTGCGCGTGCCCGGCTCCTCGTACACGAACCATTCGTAGGACAGCGCGTCGCCGTCCGGGTCGGTGGTGCCTTCCGCGCTTAGATCGACCCGCTCCCCACTCTTGACGGTGATCCGGTCGGGTGTCGCCAGGCGCACGATCGGCGCGTGATTGGCATCGTCGTAGGACTTGGTCTGCCAGTCCATCCGCGCGGCAAAGTCGTTCTGGAAGGCGGAGCGCCAGCGCCACACGGTCGCGTACTGGTCATCATGCCACTTGCCGTCATGGCCCAGCACCTCGTCCGTGGCGTCGGTCCAGATGGCGCGGGTCTCCGGCGCGAAAAACCATTTCTGCGGACGCGGGGTATAGAGTTCGTAGCGGCCACCCCATCCGCCCCAGTCCGGGCGTTCGGGCACGTTCAGGCCGTTGTTCACCAGATACAGGAAGGACGGCGTATCGCCTTCCATCTGGAACTTGAAATTGGGGTATTCCTCGCTCAGCGGGCCCTTGTCGTGGATGTTACGGTTGATCCACTCATTGGTCACCAGCGAGTAGTCGCCCCCGGCGAAGCGACCGTGGAACATGTCGCCGCTGATCGCAGTCCAGGTCGATTTATGGAACGTGTTCCCCGGGCTGACGATGTAGAACAGGCCGGGAAACTCGCGGCGGATCCACGGTCCGGTCTCGTCCTGGTCGGAAATGGCGTAGACCCGCAACTTGCTGACGAAGCGGTCCACCTCCGCCGCGGAACGCGTGTCGCGCACTTGCCAGAGCGCTTGGGCCAGCACGGACGGCCCGCCCCACACCGTCACCCATAACGGGCGATCATCCCGGCTATCGACCGCCCTGATCAGCAGTTCGGAACCGGGGGAGTTGAACTGTGCCCCGATATCGTCCCGGCCATCGGCCGGCGGGCTGTTGGCGATGACCCGCATCAGCGATTCCGCCGTAGGATAGCCGGGTTCGTGCAGTTCCAGGTTGTCGCGCACCTCGCCATAGGCGGCGACGACCTTGGTGATCAGTTCTGGGAAGACGCCGTCGCTGTTCTTGGTGGCGACCAACCCTTCGATGTCGAAGTGGTTAGCGTAGGTCATCAGCCGGACGAGCGACATCTTGTCGTCCGGATCGCCGCCGATATCTGTCAGCACGAACAGGCGCACCTTGTCCGCCACCGGGGCGGAGCGTGCGGCGGCGTCGCCGGCCGATTGCGCCAGCAGCGGCGCCGCCGTCAGGCAGGCGGCGGACGCGAGCGCGGCGGCGACAGCCAGATGGCGATGCTTCATGGTGACGCTCCCGAACGGCGCAGGGCCGCCTTTCACCCGCCGAACAGGGCAGCCCTGGCGAGGCCGAGGGCGGTGACGGCGTCCTGCTGTTCCTGGGCGGCGCGCATGGCATCAAAGTCCAGGCGGTCGAGCGCGCGGTCGATGTGCTTCAGGAAGTCGATCGCGCTGTTGGCGGCGGCCACCGCATCTTCCCGGAACGGGAACTGGTCGAGCTGCCACACCCCTTCCCACTTGTTCTTGCGCAGCGTGTAGAAGAATTCGAACAGCTCGATCGGATGGACCGAACCGGCGATCATGTCGTCGTCCCACCCGCGCAGATTGTCGTTCACGTCCATGCCAAACAGCCGCCCGTGATCGATCGCCAGCTGCGCCGCGTCCGCCGGGCTCTCCCCGCCATACAGCGAGTGGCCGAAGTCGAGCAGGATGCCGACATTGGCAAGGCCGATCTTCTCGATGCCGAGCAGTGTGCGCGCCACGCTGTCATAGCTCATGTGCACGCGCGGCTCGCGCGGCTTGTACTCGATCACGAACTTCAGGTCCGGGTGCCGGCTGGCAAGCTCGCCCACCCCGTCCATGCTCGCCTGCCACACCGCCCGGTGATCGACCTGGAACGGATAGTCCCAGCCATCCTGCCCCGGCCACAGCTTGACATAACTGGCGCCGAACCGGCGCACCACGTCCGCCGCCTCGTCGCACATGTCCTGCGCCAGCTTGCGCACGCCCTTGTCCGGGTTGGTGAACGCGCCCTTGGCGAACTGACGGGTGTAGATCTCGGGCGTGATGCCGATCACCGACAAATTGTTGCGGGCCAGCGCCTGCTCCACCGTGTCGAGCGACAGCGACGGATCGGCGAAGGGGAAGTTGATGTCGACCACCGACAGGTCGCGCACCTGCCCGGCCATGTCGATCATCTCCACCAGCGAGCGCGCCGGACCGTAGCCATCCGTGGCGTAGCGGTCGACATAGGTGGCGAAGTGCCAGATTCCCGCGCCGTATTGCTGCTGACCTGCCATCTGCGAAATCTCCCTGACAACGGCTCTTCGGCCACTATCTCGTCGCGCTGGCTACGCGGCTGCAGGGGCTCCTGTCAATCGAACGCTTGTTTTTGTCTGCGAGAAGAAAGGCAAACGAAGCAAAGCGCAATCCAGCAGCCAAGGCTGCCTCAGGCGATCGCGGCCTCCACCTGGCCGACCTGCGCCGAGTGGGCGACGACCTCCCCATCCGCCAGCACGCTGAGCCCCGCGCCCCGGTTGTAGCGTGATCCGTCCCGGTCCCAGCAGATGGCGACCGTACGGCCGCGCAGCCGAATACCGTCCAGCGCGAACCAGTCCCAGGTGCCGGCCGGGACCAGCGGGTTCACGACCAGCCGCCCGTCCGCCTGCGGGCGCAGGCCGACCAGCCCGTTGATGACGAGGTCGCAGAAGGTCGAATGATTGTAGTACCGCCCGCGCTCCAGATCGACATGCAGGTACTGGCCGGTCACCTCGTCCAGATACTCGCCGATATAGGGCTTGCCGTCGCGATAGGTGGCGCGGGCATAGGTGCGCAGCGCGTGCAGATAATCGCCCGCATCGACCTGGCCTTGCGTCCGGTGATTCAGCACATTGGCGAGCGCGGTCAGCGTCTGCGACGTGGCATAGGGCCATACCGGCCCGTTCCATTCGCACCGGCCGACCACGTGGAAGCGGAAGCGCGGGTGCCGCCTCTCCGCCGTGGTGATGCCGAACGGCGCATCGAATCCTTCGGGGTCGCGCAATTGCGCCCATGCATCCTCATACCCGGCATTCGTGTCGGGCAGGTCGAAGTACCACGGGATGTAACCGATCTGCTCCCGCACGTCGGCCAGTTGCCCGTCATCGGGCTGGCCCGGCTTCACGAAGCGGACTTTGAAGAAGCGGGCGTCGGTGTCCCACAGCCTGTCCTGCACGAACCGCTTCAGCCCGGCGGCCTTGGCGTCATAGGTGCGCGCGTCATCCTCCCGCCCCAACAGGCGGGCGATCGCGGCCATGGCGACGGCGTTGCCGTACATATAGCTGTTCAGCGGCGGGCGCAGATGCGGCTCGGTGCGCGACCCGCTGATCGACTCCTCCATCGCATCGCGCACGTCGAACTGCCAGAAAGAGCCGTCGGGGTTCATCTTGGCCGCTTCCCAGCCCGCGTAATAGGCGGCGAAGTCGTCATAATGCCGTTGCAGCCACGCGGTGTCGCCGCTGACCATCCAGCGATGCCACGCGGCCCAGATGGTCCAGCCGCTATATTTCAGGACATCCATCGGCGGCGACCCGTCCGGGCCCGGCGCCATCCAGTATTGCACGATCGAGTCCAGCCACACGGGATCGCGCAGCCAGCGCCCCTCCATCACGTGGTGCCCCACCGCGCTGCTGACGGGCGCGCGGTTGTAGAACTCGGTCGCGCTGATCCCCTGCGGCGTGCGGACCAGCGCCTTGCGGTAGTTCCACCAGCGAAACCAGTAGATCTCCTCCAGCTCTGCATCGGGGCATTCGAAGGCGGGGACATTGGCGACCATCCAGTCCCACGCACCCGCATTGGGAATCAGGTTGAGCGGCCGTTCCGGGTCCTGCGCGTTGAACTTGTCTACATGATGGCGGAATGCATCATAGCCAAGGAGCGTCAGCGGGGCGGCCACCGCCGCCCCCGTCGCCACCGCCGGCAATGTGCCGGCGACGGCGCCGCCCGCGCACAATCCAACCACCCTGCGCCGAGTCAGCATCGTTTGCTCAAACGCGGTATCGCTGCGTGCCATCATCACATCGTGAAGCGGAAGCCGGCATAGAAGCGGCGGCCGATCGGATCATAGACATAGGGATTGCCGCCGACATTGTAGACATAGAACGGCTTGGTGTCAGTCAGGTTGCGAACGCCGACGAACACCTGGTAGCGCTCCCCGAAATTGATCCGGGCCTGCGCGTTGGTGTAGAACTTGCTCGGAATGGTGAACAGGTCACGGGGCGGCTCGGTCCCATCGGCCAGCAACAGCCGGTTACGGGTCGGCTGCTCCACGATGTATTCCGGCACATACTGCCCGGTGACGGAGAAGCCGAACCGGTCGTTGTCGATGCTGATCGTGCCCGATGCCGGGTTGGTCGGCGTGCCCAGTTCCCCGCGCAGATCACGCTTCTCCGCGCCTTCCGTTGACCGGGTGAAGCTGCGCAGCAGGTGGCTCCAGGTGAACGAGAAGCTCAGCCGTGTGTCGTTGAGGCCGATGTTGTCGAGGTCGGTGCGATACGACCCGGTGAAGTCCAATCCTTCTACCAGCCGCTCGCCCGTGGTGTTGCGCTGCACCGACCGGTAGGTCTCGATCGACCCGACGCTGAACACGCCCGTTTCCGCCCGGCGGGAGAAGGTGCAGAACTCGTCGAAGCCCTGGACATAGCACAGATTGGCGGCGTTGCTGACATTCTCCGCCGAGATGCCGTTGGTGATGAACAGATGATAGAAATCGGCGGTCAGCACGACGTTGCGCAGCGCATCGATCGACACCGGATTGATGACCACACCCGCGGTGTAGGTGGTGGCGTACTGCTCCTCCAGATTGGGGCTGATGGTGGAGATGGAGGTGACCGACGGCCCGCGATCGACCGGCGTCAGCGTGAACACGCCGTTATTGGCGTTGATGTTCGCCACCACCAGCGGATCGGCCCGGCAATTGATCGCGGTGGGCGTGTTGGTGGTCAGCGTCACGCCCAGGCACGGGTCGTTCACCTGATCGAGCGCGGTGTTCCCCGGCCGGAACAGCTGGCTGATCGTGGGCGCGCGGATGGACCGGGCGTAAGTGCCGCGGAACCGCACGTCACGGATGGGTGCCCATTCGGCGCTGCCATTATATCCGATGAAGGCGCCATCGATCTGCGAATACCACGATGCGCGCGCCGCGCCGCGCAATGTCAGGTTGTAGAAGAACGGCTGGTCGGCCAGCAGCGGCACCTCCAGCTCGCCATAGACCTCCGTCGCGGACACTGCGCCCACCACGTTGCCCTGCTGCTGCCAGCCATTGCGCCCGGCATTCATCAGCGGGTCGTAGACGGTGGAGGAGCGATCGCGGCGATACTGCGCGCCCACCAGCGCCTGCACCGGCCCGGCCGGCAGGATCTGGAACAATGGGCCGCTGATATTGGCGGACAGGTCCTGCAGCGATTGTTCGACGTCGCGCGTGCTGGTCGCCCGGCTGTAGTTCACGACCTCGGCCGAAACAGTGCCCTCGCCCGCGAACAGGTTCAGCGGCAAGCAGCCCTGCGACCGGGCAAGCGCGCTGGCGCATTGCGGGCCGTTGGGGCCGGGGATCACCTCCAGCGCCTGCGCCACGCGATCGGCATTGATCAGGCCGGTGGTGAGGCCGGTCTCCTTGGCGAGGCCGTAGGAGTACCATGCCTCGTAATTGAAGCGTCCGAGGTCGCCTTCCACGCCCAGGGTGAATTGTTGGGCTGAACGCTTCTGGTCGTTGACGAAGTCGCCCCATTCGTTCTGCCGACGCTGGAACGCGATGTCGCGCAGGCCATCGCCATTGGTATCGCGCGCGCTGTTGAAGATCGCGTCGGGCACGAAGGGGTTGCGGACCCGCGTCGCGACACCGGCCGCGCTGTTGACGAAGCTTTCGATATTGTACGGGCTCTGGTTGAACACGCCGCTGGCGCCGCCGCTGTTCTGCATCACCAGCGAGGTGTTGTACGACCGGCTCTGCGTGCGGGCATAGGTGCCCTGCGCATACAGGTTGAGGTCGGGCGTCAGCTGGAAGTTGATCCGGGCGGCGGTACCGAACCGTTCCAGCGGCACGGCGATCGCGCCGAACGGGGCGCCGTTGAAATAATCGTCCGTCACCTGCCGCCGGGTCACGCCGTCGATGACGGTGAAGGCGTTGCCGCCGGTACCGTTGGTGACGAACCGACCGGCGGGCGTGGCGGCGGAGAATTGCGGGACGCCGACGAACAGGTTCTGCGCGTTGACGAGGTTCGTGTCGCTGCGATCGGCGGTGCGGTCCAGCAGGCCCTTGCTGGTCAGCCCCTCGCCGAAGACGGGGCGGTCGCCGTTCAGCACCTCCCCCTGTTCGGACCAGCCGACATAGAACAGCGCATTGCCGCGCCCGTCAGCGAAGTTGCGGCCGAAGGTCAGGTCGGCCTGGTATTCCTCGCCGTCGCCCTCCTCGCTGACGCCCGCCTGCACATTGGCCTGCAGCCCGTCATAGTTCTTCTTGAAGATGAAGTTGACGACGCCGGCCAGCGCGTCCGATCCGTAGACCGACGATGCACCGCCGGTCAGGATCTCCACCCGGTCGACGAAGCCGCTGGGGATGAAGCCGAGGTCGTTCGACACGATCCGCCGGCCATCGACGAGCAGCAGCGTCGCCCCCTCACCCGCATTGCGCAGGCCGACGACGGACTTGCCCGTGCCTTCGCGGCTGCCGTTGGAGGTGGTGCGCGCATTGCCCGGATTGCCGAAGGCCGGATTCTGCTGGATCGCATCCTGGATGTTGATGAACCCCTCGCGCTGGATCGCCTCCTGGTCGATGATCTGCACGGGGGCGGGAGATACCACGTTGCCGGTGCGCAGACGGCTGCCGGTGACGACGATATTCTCATTCTGCCCGTCCGTGGTCGGGCTGGCGCCGGGCTGGCGTTCCGCCGGCGGCGCGCTGGCCGGGGGCTGGCCGGGCGTCGGCTGACCCGCCTGCGCCCATGCGGGTTGTCCTACCACCAGCGCGGCTACGGCCGTCGTCACGAGAAAGCTCACGGGCTTGCCCATCTTCATCCCCTCTTCCCACAGACGGGCGCTCTCCACGCGCCCTTTGACCGCTGCATAAAGCTAGGTTGCAAAGTTGTAAATAGGTGAGATGAAAGCAGGTGGCAGGTATTTACGGACTGATCCTAGTGCCCATCGTGTGACACCGGCGTGACGGCTTTTACAATGTAAGGCACTTGCTGTTCGCTTGGCGCCTGACGCGATTGCGGGTCTCGTGCTGGCGAATCAAAGCCGTGCTGACGAGGCCGATCAGGAGATGATGGTACCGAGGCGCTGCTCAACATTAGTTGTCGTACAGGTTTGCTGCGCCTGTAGATTTGCGACACCAGCTTGTTTCACCCTCTTCAAAGGAGGGGAAAATGGCGGTATCTGGCAGTGATGCACAGTTCCAGCGACGCTCACAGCTTTACAACCGGCGGGTTCGAGATCGATCAGCGCGCCACGCTGGCCGACAAGGTGTACGAGCAGCTGTTCAGCTGGATCTCCAACGGCCAGTACGCGCGCCAGACCAAGCTGCCGAGCGAGCACGAGCTGGCCCGTTCGTTCGAGGTGTCGCGTCCGGTCATCCGCGACGCGCTGAAGCGGCTGCGTGACGATGGCGTGATCTATTCGCGGCAGGGTGCGGGCAGCTTCGTCCGGGGACCTGAGGTGGTGGAGGCGACCGGCGGCACCGCCGACATCGCGCCGCTGTTCACCCCCGCGCAGACCATTGCCGATATCCAGCGCTGCTTCGAATTCCGCGAGACGATCGAGGGGGAGACTGCCGCCCTCGCCGCGATGCGCCGCAGCGACGCTTTGCTGGAGGAGCTGGCCGCCATCCTGCGCCGGCTGGAACATGCGACCACGGACAAGGTCCACCGCGACGACATCGACCTGGAATTCCACCTGACGATCGCACGTGCGGCGAACAACCAGTATTTCGTCAGCGCATTGCTGGCGCTGCGCGACCAGATCTCCGTCGGCATGAAGCTGCACGGCATGGCACTGCTGAAGCCCAGCGGCCGGCTGGAGCAGTCGACGATCGAACATGCGGAGATCCTGTCGGGCATCCGCGACCAGGACCCGCCCCGCGCGCGGGAGGCGATGCGATCGCATATCCGCCATTCGCGCGACCGCCTGTTCGGCGGCGGCCTGATCGACCTCCGCCTCTGACCGGCGGCAACCGCGCGGCTACAGCGCGGCGGTGTAGATGCCGGCGATGTCCGCGCCGGTGATCGGACGCGGATTGTTGTCCAGCAGCCGGCGGATGCCCGCCGCCTCCGCCGCCATGGCGGCGACGTGTTCCGGCCCGATACCATGCGCGGTGAGGCGCATCGGGATGCCGAGGCGCGCGCAGAAGCCCCTCGCCGCCGGGCCGATCGCCTGCTCCGCCGCCGGCTGTGCCAGGCCCAGGAGGCGGGCGATCTCCGCCGTGCGGTCACCGGCGGCGGGCGCGTTGAAGGCCAGCATGTGCGGGAAGATGATGGCATTGGCCCGCCCATGGCCGATCCCGTGCTGGGTGCTGAGCGGGTAGGCGACCGCATGCCCGCCGGCGGTGTTGACCGGCCCCAGGCAGAACCCGCCATACAGCGCCGCCAGCGCCATGCCGGCGCGCGCCTCCAGATCGTCGCCCTGCTCCACCGCGCGCGGCAGGTATCGTCCGACCAGCCGGATGCCTTCGCGGGCATACAGGTCGATCACCGGATGGGCGCGGACATTGGTGAACGCCTCCACGCAATGGGCCAGCGCGTCGATACCCGTCTCCGCGGTGATCGCCGCCGGTACCGTCACGGCCAGCGCCGGGTCGATCACGGCGGCATCGGCGATCATGTGCGGGCTTTCGACGGCCAGCTTGGCGCCGTTCGCCTCGTCCGTGACCAGCGCGCGCGATCCCGCCTCGCTACCGGTGCCGGCGGTGGTGGGCACCTGCACCAGCATGGCCCGGCGGCGCGGCGCCTTCCCCGCGCCCACGATGGCCTGCACCGGGATGGCATGCCCGGCCAGCACCGCGACAAGCTTCGCCAGGTCCATCGCGCTGCCCCCGCCGAAGCCGATAACCAGCTGCGGATCGAACGCGGCGGCCAGCGCCCGCGCGGCGGCCAGCATCGCCAGGTCCGGTTCGCGGTCCACCCGGTCGAAGATCGCGACCTCTCCCGGCAGGTCCAGCGCGTCCACCCGGCCGCGATTGGCGGCCGACGCGATCACCAGCGTGCGGCGGATCGCATGGGCGGCGGCGATGCGGCCGACTTCCGGCAGGATATGCGCGCCGAAATGGATGGTACGCGGCTGTTCGAGCACGATCCCGCGATCGAGCAGCATCACTGCACGTTTTCCAACGGGACATGGCCCTGCTTGAACTCGTGCCCGGGCAGGAAGCCGTTCACGAATTCCACATCGTTCAGCAGCGTGCCGTCCGCCGCCCAGGTGCGCGCTCGGCCATGCGCGCGCGTGTCCTGCCAGGCGGAGATGCTGCGCACCTGCCCGTTGGGCCACCAGCGCGTCCAGACATTGCTGCCGTCGCCCTGATGCTCCCGTTGCCAGGCAACCCGGCCATCAATGTCGTAGAACTTCTCCGTTCCGACCTTGCGCCCCAGCCGGTAGGTGACGTCCCATTGCGGGCGCCCGTCGGGGTAAAGCCAGCTTTGCGGACCGTCGAACACCAGCGCGCCGGTATTCGCCCGCCCGCCGGACCACCTGCCGCGCAACGCGCCGTCAGGATAGCGCTCCTCGTGCACCGTGACGCCGGTGACGGCGGTGACATCGTTCGCCTCCAGCGCGGCATTGTCGGGCAGCGGGGCATCGTCGGGCGCGTCGATCCACGCCTCGTTGAAGGCGAGCGCGACGGACGGGTTGGTGACGGAGGTGACGACGTGGATCACCCCGTCCGGTCCCTGCGCCGCGGCGGAATAGCCCAGCGTGCCGCCTTCCATGTCGTCCGCCCGGCCCGGCTTCGCCGAACGGCCGGTGCCGGGGATCGCCTTGAACCGCCAGGTCGCGCCCTCGTCTTCGGAGATGGCGATGTACGACCCGCGCTCCTCCACCGGGCGGTTGATCGGCTTCGTCGTGACATAGTCGCCGATCAGCATCAGCCGCCCGCTCTGCAGGCGCAGCACGCTGGGCCGCTGGCCGGAACTCAGCGCCACGAAGGGCAGCTTCGACCTGGTGTAGCTCGCGCCCCCGTCGGTGGAGGTCGACAGCGGCATGAAGCCGTCGATATTGGTGTTCTTGCCGCCAAAGCCCAGGATGCGGCCGTCGGTCGTTTCCACGAAGGTGGTGTGCCGGCCGAAGGTGCGCCCGCCGGTATCGGTCCAGGTCTCGCCATCGTCGGTGCTGGCCCACAGCAGCGACGTGTTGTCGGTCCGCTCAGCCTCGTACAGCTCGCTGGCGCCGTCGCTGGCGATCAGCAGGCGGCCCTGGCTGTCGCGGAAGGCGGTGTTGATCGGCTGCCGGTTGTGCGCCCCGACCGGGCCGGTGACGTGGGCGTAGCGGATCGGCGACCAGGTCCCGCCATTGTCGTCCGTGGTCATGGACTGGAACGGCAGCCCGCCCCGCCCCCACTCGGCGCCGCCGGAATAGGGATTGCCCCAGAACAGCCGCACCGTGCCGCCATCGCGCATCAGCAGCGGCGCGTGATCGTTGACGCCGACGATGTCGATCAGCGGCGCGGGCGCGTCCCACTGGTCCGCCCCGTGGCGCAGGCGGGTGCCGATCAACTGGGTGCCCGCCTCGTATTCGCGGTAGCTGGTGTAGATGCCGATCAGCACGTCGCCATTGGGCAGCACGCTGATCGACGGGCTGTGATGGTGATTGCGCAGCCAGGCATCCCACCCGCTCTTGTCGATCGTCGCGCCGCCGGTGTGATCGGGCGGGGATGGCAGATAGGGGCGGCGGCGGAAATAGGGGACGCTGGGGTCCGGCCCCTGCGCTGCGGTGGCGAGGTCCTGCCGCACGCCCGCCGCATGCATCGGCGGCGTGACCGGCGCGGGCGCGGTGGCGGGGGCCGGTCCTTCGACCAGGCGCAGGCCGATGGCGTGGAACCCGCCCGCTTCCTCGGCGCCCTTGGCGGGCGCGAAGCCGGGCGGGAAGGCAAGCCGCGCCTCCGGCCGGCTGTAGTCGATCTCCACGTCGGGGTCGTGCGTCGCGCGGGTCGGGTTCAACGCCATGCGCCCGCCGCGCACCACGCGTAAGGGGCCGGATGCCGCGCCCGTCGGGTCGATCTGGGCGACCATGGAATAGGGGCCGAAGATGTCGGCGGTCCATTCGGTCGGCCCGCTCTTCAATCCTTCCAGCGCGGCATAGCGGGCGGGGTCCGCCGCCGCCAGCCGGGCGACATGCTCCCACTCCGCTTCGGTCGGCAGGCGGTACTGGCGGCCGGTCTTCTCCGACAGCCAGGCGGCGTAGGCGACCGCGTCGTCCCAGCTGATCCCGGCGGCATAGGGCATGTGGTCGGTGGTCAGCGGCGTGTCGCCGTTGAACCGCCGCCATTCGCCGACTGTCACCTCGTGCAGGGCGATGCGGAAGGGCCGCGTGATGGTCACCTCGTGCGCGGGCCGCTCATTGAACCAGTCGCGGCCCAGATCGTCGGCCGCGCCCATCGTGAAGGTGCCCGCGGGTATCTCCATCATCTCCGGGTTCATCGCCGGCTCGGCCACGGCTGCGAAGGGCACGGCGAGCGCGCAGCCGGCCACGCCGGCGAGAAGGAGACGGATCATGCGGAAAGCTCCGGCAGGGATGGTTCGGTCAGGTCGGCGAGCGCGCGGGACAGCTCCGCCTGTTCGGCGTTCGTCAGCGGCAGCCATGGCGGGCGCAGCGCTGCCCAGCCGGCATGGCCGGTGCGGATGGCGTGCGCGGCCTTCAGCGCCGGGATCTGCGGCCAGCGCTGGAACAGCGCGCGGGTCGCCCCGATCCGCTGCTCCGCCACACGGGTCCGCTCCTCCCCGGCGCCAGCCGCGATATCGGCGGCCAGCGCGGCAAGCTCCGGCGCGATCAGGTTGGACGTGGCGGTGATGCATCCCGCCCCGCCGGCGCGCAGCAGCGGGCCCAGCAAGTGATCGGCGCCCGCGAACACGGCAAGGTCCGGGAAGGCCGCTATCAGGCCGCGCATATGGTCCAGGTCGCCGCTGGAATCCTTCACGCCCGTCACGGTACCGGGGTGGCTGGCGGCCAGCCCCGCGATCAGCCCGTGGGTGATCGGCACCCCGCTCATCTGCGGGATGTGGTACAGCCAGACGGTGAGGCCGGGCAGCGCGCAGCCATCCAGCACGCGGGAATAATGCGCAAACAGCCCGTCCTCGCTGGGATCGGGGTAGTAGAACGGCGGCAGCAGCAGCACGGTCCGGACCCCGCAATCGTAGGCGTGGCGGGTCAGCTCGATCGTCTCGGGCAACGAACAGACGCCGGTGCCGGGCACCATGCGCAGCGGATCGGCGCCGCCGGCGACCAGCGCCTCCAGCACGCGCCTGCGCTCCGTGCCCGAAAGGCTGTTCGCCTCCCCCGTGGTGCCGAGCGGGGCGATCGCGTCGCAGCCATGGGTCAGCAGGTGCGCGGCATGGGCGGCGGTGCGCGGCAGGTCCAGCGCGCCATCGGAGTCGAAGGCGGTGAAGCTGGCGCTCAGCACGCCCCTGATGCCGGCGGCGCTCACGCCGCCAGCTCCGCCGGGGCGCGGCGCGGCGCTGCGGCCAGGCGGCGGGCGTAATCGAGCGCGGCCATCATGTTGACGTGCGAGGCGCGGCCGGTGCCGGCGATATCGAACGCGGTGCCATGGTCGACGGAGCAGCGGTCGATCGGCAGGCCGAGCGAGACGTTTACCGTCGTGTCGAAGGCGATCAGCTTGGTCGGGATGTGCCCCTGGTCGTGATATTGCGCGACCACCAGGTCGAACTCGCCCTGGGCAGCGCGGTAGAACACGGTGTCGGGGCTGATCGGGCCGGTCGCGTCGATACCTTGCCCCCGCGCCTCCGCCACGGCGGGGGCGATGCAACGCTCGTCCTCGTCCCCGAACAGCCCGTGTTCCCCGCAATGGGGGTTCAGCCCGGCGACCGCGATGCGGGGGCTGGCGATGCCGATCCGGCGAAGGTGCGCCGCGCCCGCCTGGATGGTCGCCAGCACGCGGGCCGGCTGCACCCGCCCGATCGCGCCTGACAGGGAGATGTGGGTGGAGACGTGGATGGTGGACAGCCGTTCGGACGCCAGCAGCATGAAGGATGCGGGTGCGCCGGTCAGGTGCGCCAGCAGCCCGGTATGCCCGTCGAAGGCGTGGCCAGCGGCGTTCATCGCCTCCTTGTTGATGGGCGCGGTGCAGATGCAGCCGCCATCGCGCGTCACGATCTCCACCGCCCGCACGATCGCGCGATAGGCGGCATCGCCCGCGACCGGGTCGATCCGGCCGGGCGTGATCGGCGCAGGCAGCGCGATGTCGTCCAGCCGGACGATGGTGCCCCGGCTCTCCTCGCCGAAGGACAGGTCAGCGCCGACCAGCGCCGCGGCGCGTTCCATGCTGTCGCGCGGACCCACCACGCGGACGGAGTGGCGCCCCGGTTCCCCCAGCGCCAGCAGCGCGCGGCAGGTGATCTCCGGCCCGACGCCGGCCGGGTCGCCGACGGTGATGACGATCCCGCCCGCCTCAGCTTCCATCTCGCCCATCGATCCCTCCCGATTCCGGACCATCCGTGTGGCCTGATCCCGTGCTTACCGCGTGATCCACAACCTGTCATCCTGTATATCGACCTGTAATGGCTTTGTGCTTCCTTGTAAATTCAGAGTACGGCTCTATGCTGCCCGGATTGGCGATGATCCCGCAGCTTGCAGCCGGTTTTCCGGGTGATGCTACGGCTTTACAAATCGCCGGATCGCGGTGTGGATCGCGGCGGAGAGAGGAAGGGAGGGAGCGTGAACCCCATCGTGATCGTCGCCGACGATCTGACCGGCGCGAGTGACAGCGCGGCGCCCTTCGCCATGCGCGGCGCCTCCGTCCGCATCGCGCTGCATGTCGATGCCATTGCGGAGGCCGCGGCCGGCGATCCCGCCGTGCTGGCCGTCGACACGCGCAGCCGCCACCTGCCACCCGCCGCAGCGGCGGAGCGGGCCGCGACGGCATGGCGCGCCCTTGCACCGCTTGCCCCCCGGCTGGTGTTCAAGAAAGTCGACAGCCGGCTGCAGGGCCCCTGCGCGGCGGAGGTGGATAGCCTGCTCGCACAATCCGGCCGCGATCTGGCCGCGATCTGCCCCGCCGTGCCCGCGCAGCAGCGTATCGTCGCCGGCGGGCTGCTGGCAGGGCGCGGGCTGGATCGGCCGATCGGGGTCGCGGACCACTTCGCCGCCACAGCCTGCCTGTGCCACGACGCAGGCGACATGGCGGATCTCGACGCCATTGCCGCCGGTGTATTGGCCGATCCGGAATGCATCCTGGCGGTGGGCGCAAGCGGGCTTGCCACCGCACTGGCGCAGCGGCTGTTCGGCCCCGCCGCGACCGCCGCGACGCCGCAACCGGAATTGCCGCTGCTGATCGCCATCGGATCGCGCGATGCGATCACCGATGCGCAGGTGCAAAGGTTGCGTCACGAATACCCCGATCCCAAGGACACGGCGGTGCACCTGCACCGCATGCCCGCCGACCCTCAGCCCGATCCCGCACCCGCGCTGGCCCGCTTTGCCGGGAAGGTGGCGGACCTGGTTCGCGCCGATGGCGTGCGCACGCTGCTGTGTTCCGGCGGCGACACCGCCGCCGCCGTGCTGGACGCGCTGGCCGTGCGCCAGCTTGTACCGGAAGGTGAGTGGTGCGCGGGCATCCCCTCCGCCCGCGTGGTCGGGCGGCCCGATCTGCGCCTTGTCACCAAATCGGGCGGCTTCGGCGATCCCGGCGTGCTCGCCCGCTTCGTCCGCCATGCCCGCACCGGCCAGCGGCAGGACGCGGCATGAGCGTGGCGACGGACAGCGGCCGCACTGCCGGTCCGCTGGGCGCGGCCGAGTTGCCGCAGGGCCTGCCCGCCACCGGCATCCGCTCCCACCTGAGGGGCTTCGGCCCCGGGCTCGTGCTGGCCATGACGTTCCTGGGGACCGGCGACCTCATCAGTTCCAGCGTGTCGGGGGCCAATTACGGCTACGCGCTGATGTGGACGCTGATCGTGGCGCTGGGCGCGCGCTATTTCATGATCTCCGCCATCGCCAAGTACAAGCTGCAGAACCGGTTCGGCGACCAGTCGCTGATGGCGGGCTTCCGCCGGGTATGGCGCGGTTTCCCCGCCTTCTTCGCGGTCACCATGCTGATCTACGGCATGATCGTGCAATCGGCCTTCCTGCGCGCGGGCACGGTGGGGTTGTACGAGCTGTTCGGCCGGCGCGGGGGCGAATGGGGGCACTTCTTCTGGGGCGTGCCGGTGGTGATCGGCACCGCCATCCTGCTGACGCGGGGCAGCGCGTTCCGCCTGCTGGAATGGAGCGCGCGGATCGCCTCCGTCGTCATCATCGGGTCGTTCGTCTATGCGCTGGTGCGGATCGGCCGGGTCGACTGGGCGGCACTGCTGCGCGGCCTGACCTTCGACGTGCCGGCCGACAACGGCCCGTTCGACGCGCTGTTCATCGCGGTGGCGACGATCGGCACGATCGGCGGATCGGCCGCCAACCTGCTGTACCCGTACTTCATGGCGGAGCGGGGATGGAACGGCCCCCGGCACCGCGCGCTGCAGCAATTCGACCTGGCATCGGGGATGATCCCGCTGCTGCTCATCAACCTGCTGATCTGGATCGTCGCGGCGGAGACGTTGCGCGGCACCGGCATCACCGTGTCGAACGAGGCGGGGCTGGCGCAGATGATGACGCTCGCCGTCGGGCCCGCCGGGCCGGCGCTGCTGTGGATCGCCTTCGCGCTGAAGGCCTTCACCAGCTTCCCGGCGCAGGCGCATGGCTTCGCCCGGCTGATGTTCGACGGGCTGCACACCGGCACGCGCCGGGGCGCGCGGTTCGCGGCGGTGGAGCAGGACCCGTGGTTCAACCGCGCGATGATGGCGTTCTTCATCGTCGTCCCGCTGGCGATCACCGTGCCGGGCGCGCCGGACCTGGTCCATATCAGCGTGTTCGGCACCAGCGTGGTGACGGCGATCACCCTGCCGCCGATCCTGCTCGGCATCATCCGCCTGACCGCCACGCGGCGCTACATGCTGGACGAACACGTCAATCGCTGGTGGCAGACCGCGATCCTGCTGGTCATCGCCGCGATCGGCCTTTGGTCGCTCTACGCGATCCTCGCCAATCTGGGCACCGCGCTGGAGAAGGTGCTGTGACGCCGCGCCTGTTGCTCGCCGGTGCGCTGCTCGCCCTCTCCACCCCTGCCGCCGCGCAGCAGCTCGCCTTTCCGGGGGCGGAGGGCGCCGGCCGCTTCGCCGCGGGTGGACGGGGCGGGCGGGTGATCGCGGTCACGACGCTGGCCGATAGCGGGCCGGGCAGCCTGCGCGCGGCGGTGGAGGCGGAAGGGCCGCGCACGATCGTGTTCCGCACCGCCGGCACAATCCGACTCGCCAGCCCGCTGGTGATCCGCCACGGCCGCGTCACCATCGCCGGGCAGAGCGCGCCGGGCGACGGCATCACCCTACGCGATCATGGCATCGACATCGCGGCGGACGACGTGATCGTGCGCTACATCCGCTCCCGCCTCGGCGCCGCGTCCCGCACGCAGGAGGATGCCTTCACCATCTCGCGCGGGCGGCGGATCATCGTCGACCATGTCTCCGCCAGCTGGTCGGTGGACGAGACGCTGTCGAGCTCCGCTTTGTATGACGCGCCGGATGCGGGGATCTGGGACCTGACGGTGCAATGGTCGGTCATCGCCAACTCGCTGCGCCGGTCGGTTCACCAGAAGGGGGTGCACGGCTTCGGCAGCCTGGTCCGCATCGCACGCGGCGCGCGGGTCAGTTACCACCACAATCTTTGGGCCAACCATTTCGACCGCATGCCACGCCCGGGCAATTACTCGCCCCCGGCGGACGATCCACAGGGCGGCCGGGTCGAGTTCCGGTCCAACGTGTTCTACAATTGGGGGCGGGACCGGTCCGGCTACAACGTCGATAAGGGCACGCACATCGCCTACGCCTTCATCGACAACAGCTACATCGCCGGGCCGGACAGCACCGGCAATCTCGCGTTCGAGGAGCAGAACCCGCTGGCTCGCGCCTTCTTCGCGGGCAACCGCATGAACGGCGTCGAACCCGCCGATCAGGCGGCGCTGGTCACCGGCACGATCCCTGCGGGCTATTGGCTCGCTTCCCCGCCCGATGTCGGCCCGGTGGCCGCCGATCCCGCCGACATGGCGGAGCCGCGCGTGCTCGCCTGCGCGGGCGCGGCGGAGGCGCGCGATGCGGTGGACCGTGCCGTCGTCGCGGGCGTGCGGGACCGCAGCGGCCGGATCATCGACAACGAGGCGGAGGATGGCGGCTGGCCCCGCCTCCGCCCCGGCCGCCCCCTTCGTGACCGGGACGGCGACGGCATGCCCGATGCGTGGGAACGCGCGCACGGCCTCGATCCGGCGCGCGATGATGGCGCGCTCGACCCTGATGGCGACGGCTGGACCCATCTGGAAGACTACCTGAACGGCCTGGTGGCCACGCCCTGCGATGTCGGTGCGCCTGCCGGATGAGCACAAGGAGATTACCCGTGAACCCCACCCATCCCGACCGGCGCACCGCGCTGGGCCTGCTGGGCGCATCGGGCGCGCTGTTCGCCGGCGGCGATGCGCTGGCCGCGCTGCCTGCAACCGGCGCGTTCGAGGATGTGCGCGCCCATGGCGCGCGCGGCGACGGGACGACGGTGGACAGCCCGGCGATCAACCGCGCCATCGCCGCCGTCGCCGCACGCGGCGGCGGCACCGTGCTGGTCCCGCCGGGCCGGTATCTCAGCTTCTCGATCCGGCTGGTCGACAACATCACGCTGTATGTGGCGGCGGGCGCGACGATCATCGCCGCCTCCCCCGATACGCACGGCGCCAATTACGACCCGCCGGAAAACTACCTGGAGGAGCAGTTCCAGGATTTCGGGATCACCCACGTCCACAACAGCCTGATCTACGCCGATGGCGCCAGCAACATCGCACTGCTGGGCGAAGGCATGCTGCACGGGCTGGGGCTGGACCGCGCCGGCCCGAACGACCGCTGGCACCAGCGCGACCATTGGCAGTCCGCCACCGCGCTGGGTATCCCGGTGCGCGATCTGGTGCTGCGCGATCCGGAGGAGCAGAAGCAGGTCGGCCGCGCCAACAAGACCATCGGCCTGCGCGATTGCCGCAATGTGCGGGTGGCCGGCCTGACCATCCTGCAGGCGGGTCATTTCGCGCTGATCGCGCATGGCTGTTCCAACCTGACGGCCGACGGCCTGACCATCGACACCGACCGCGACGGCATCGACATCGATTGCTGCCGCGGCGTGCGGGTGGTCAATTGCACGGTCAATTCGCCCAAGGACGATGCCATCGTGCTGAAAAGCAGCGGCGCGCTGGGCCGGCCTGTCATCACGGAGGATGTGCTGGTCGCCAATTGCCGCACCAGCGGGTTCCTGATGGGCAGCGTGCTGGACGGCACCTACCGCCCGACCGATTACGGGCGCGGCCCCTTCGGCCGGATCAAGATGGGGACCGAGACGATCGGCGGATACCGCAATATCCGCATCGCCGATTGCGTGATGAACACGACGCGCGGCATCCTGGTCGGCATCGTCGATGGCGGCACGATGGAGGATGTGTCGATCAGCGGCATCGTGATGCACGATCCGGTCAACCATCCGCTGTTCATCCATCTGGGCGCCCGCCAGCGCGCGCCGCGCGGCACCCCGGTGGGCACCATCCGGCGGGTGCGCTTTTCCGACATCCTCGTCTCCGGCGCGGATGGCCGGTACCCGTGCGGGGTGGAGGGGCTGAACGAAAGTCCGATAGAGGATGCGAGCTTCAGCAATATCGACGTGACCAGCACCGGCGGCGGCACGGAACAGGATGCATCGCTGGTGCCTGAATACCGGCACGAGACCAGCCTGGAGGTCAATTACCTGAGGACGATGCCCGCCGCCGGCTTCTACGCCCGCAACGCCCGGCGGCTGACCCTGCGCGATTCCGTGTTTCGCACGCAGGCGCCCGATGCGCGGCCCACCGTGTGGCTGTCCCGCGTGGCGGGCGGGATCGTCGATGGCGTCGCTTCATCGTCGCCCGCCGAGGGCGCCGTAAGCACGCGGGACAGCACCGATGTCGCGATCGGGGACCTGCCGGTGATCGCCCGCGACGTGGTGGCCTGACGCTCCATAAAAAGGACGCCCGGTCGAGTGACCGGGCGCCTTATGAAGTCGGGGTGGGGAAACGGAGTCGGCGAGCAGGGAGAGAAACTGCCGATCGAAACCACCGGGGCCGATCTTACAACCTGTCAGATAGCTGTAAAGCTGTTTATTCGTGTGATGGGTCGATCCAGCCGATATCGCCGGCGAAGAAGCTCGCCAGCGTCCATTGCTGCGCCTCCTGGTCGGTCAATTGGTGCGACCTGGGGTCCCGCGTCTCGGGCGATGCGCCCGGCCCGGTCGAACGATGCTCCGCATACCAGGCGGTGTCGAGCGTGCGGGAGCGGTCCGGATACCATTCGCGCCACCCGGCGGGCGCGATCGGCGCGTCCATCCGGGTGTTCAGCCACACGACGCGGGCATAGGGCCGCCATGCCCGCCCCAGCCATACGCCATCGGGCGCGGACTCGGCGGTCAGCCGGCAATCGCTGAACACGAAGGCGCTGTCCTCCTCCGGCCCGTTCCGGCTCTGCGCGGTGTAGAAGATGTTCGACCGTGCCACCCCGTGCAGCTCGCACCGCTGGAAATAGGCCTTGGCA
This sequence comes from Croceibacterium sp. TMG7-5b_MA50, assembly GCF_039830145.1. Classification (NCBI taxonomy): domain Bacteria; kingdom Pseudomonadati; phylum Pseudomonadota; class Alphaproteobacteria; order Sphingomonadales; family Erythrobacteraceae; genus Croceibacterium; species Croceibacterium sp. TMG7-5b_MA50. Next base: position 136,955 of record NZ_CP156083.1, read on the forward strand.
TTGCCGAACACGAAATCGACATGCCCTTCGATATAGCAGTCGCGGAAGACGTGGCGGCTGACCTGGTTGGGCGGCTGCGACAGATACAGCGTGTCCTGCCGGCCCAGGATGCGCACGCGGGTCAGCACCGCCTTGTCGCCGCTGATCGCCAGCGCCACCGCCTGGCTGTTCTCCTCCCCGGGACGGGTGCCCCAGTCGTTGGCGATGGTCAGGTTGTCCGCGCGGAACCCGTCGGCGGCGGCATAGACGGACGGGGTGGCGTAGGTGTTGCCGACATTGACGGAACTGTCGCCATATACCAGCACCACCCCCTCCGGCCCGGCGCCCTCCCCCACCAGGTGCACGTTGGGTTTGCTGATCCACAGCTTCTCCCGATAGGTGCCCGGCGCAATCCGCACCTCCCCGCCGAAGGGGGGCAGCGCGTCGATCGCGGCGGCGATGGTGCGGTGGGCGCCCTGCTCCTGCGGCGCCACGCGCACCGTCTCGGCACTCGCGGGGGCGGCACTGAGGGCCAGCAGCACCGCCAGCAACAGGTGCCGCATCATGCCGGCACCCATGCCTCGCCATTGATGGTGACGTTGCTCGCCGTCACCTGTGCATGGACCAGCCGGTTGCCTTCCTTCACATTGTCGAACCGGCAATCCTCCACCCGGATCGCATCGACCGGCAGTTCCGGATAGCTCTGGATGTCGAGTGCGTAGAGGCTGCCCCGGCTGCGCACGTTGCGCATCGTCACCCCGCCCACGCGGCGCGGCAGCAGTTCGCCCTTCGCGCCGCGTGGCTTGCCCGGCTCGCCATACAGCAGGCTGATCTCCAGCACGCCCTCACCCACGCTGTCGACCTCGACATCGCGGAACAGGATGTTCTCGATATAGCCGCCGCGCCACGAATTGCTCTTCAGCCGCAGCGCGCGCAGCAGGTCGCTGCCGCCCATGCGGCAATCGCGGATATAGATGTTGCGGATGCCGCCCGACGCCTCGCTGCCCAGCGACACGCCGCCATGCCCGTCACGCATCCGGCAATTGCGGATCACAATGTCCTCGCTCGGCACGCCGATATTGCGGCCGTCGTGATTGCGCCCGCTCTTGATGGCGATGCAATCGTCGCCCGCTGTGAAATCGCACCGTTCGATCAGTACGTCTTTGCACGATTCCGGGTTGCACCCGTCATTGTTGGGGCCGAGCGAGTTGATGACCAACCCGCGTACCGTGACATTGGTGCACAGCACCGGATGCACGATCCACATCGGCGAACCCTTCACCGTCAGCCCGTCGATCAGCACGTTGCGGCAGCGGTAGAACTGCACGAAGCTGGGGCGCAGATAGGCGCCTTCGCCCATGATCCGCTGTTGTGCCGGGACGCCCTGTTCCGCCAGGGTGGCGAGCCGCCGCTGCGCCTCGTTGCGGCCGGCATTGATCGCCTGGTCTTCCCGGTTGATCCAGTTCCACCAATTCTTCCAGCTCGCCTGCCCGTCGATCGTGCCGGTGCCGGTCAGCGCGACATTCTCCGCCTCGAACGCGTAGATCGGCGGGGCGTAGTTCATGCACTCGATCCCTTCGAACCGGCTGAGCACCAGCGGCAGAAAGTCGTCGGGATCGGTCGAGAATTTCAGCGTCGCGCCCGCTGCCACATGCAGCTCCACCCCGCTTTTCAGCCGGATGCCGCGCGTCGGCCACTCCCCCGCCGGGACCAGCACCCGTCCGCCGCCCGCGGCGGCACAGGCGTCGATCGCGGCGGCGATGGCGTCGCTGGTGCGGGCCAGATCGCCCGGCAGCGCGCCATGCTGGCGAATGTCGAACTGCCGCGCTGGAAAGGTCGGCGGGCTGATGCGGGCGAGCACACGTTCCGCCGGGGTCCAGTCATCCGCCGCCCGACTGCCGCCGGGCAGGTCCGCATGGACGCAGGCCGGCACGGACAGCAGCACCGCCCCGGCGGCGACGCCGCGCATCAGGTCGCGCCTGGTGGGCGTCATGGCGCGTCGATCCATTGAATGTCTCCGTTGAAAAGGGCCGGCAGCGTCCATTGCGCCGCCTCCTCCGCCGTGAGCTGGCGGATGCGCGATCGTTCGGGCGCGCCGCGTGTGTAGGTCGTGCGGTATTCGGCGTAGGTCGCGCTGGCGCTGTTGTCGGTCATGCCCGGCTTCCATTCGCGCCAGCCGCCCGGTGCGAAGGGCGCGTCCACCTGGCTGTCGATCAGCACGACGCGGGCATAGGGCCGCCATGGCCGGCCGAGATAGATGCCGCCCGGAGCGGTGCCGGCGGTGAAGCGGCTGCGATGGAACACGAAGCCGCCCTTCTCCCCCGGCGCGTTGCGGCTGTGCGCGGTGTACATCACCGTGTGGTGGTCGATCCCGTGGATCTGGCAATTGTCGAACCAGGTCGCCGCATTGCCGAACACGAAATCGACATGCCCTTCGATATAGCAGTCGCGGAACATTTGCCGCGTCAGCCGGCCGGGCGGGCCGGTCAGGTACAGGGTGTCCTGCCCACCCAGCACGCGCACCCCGGTCAGCACCGCGCGGTCGCCGCTGATCGCGAGCGCCGCGGCCTGCGATGATCCGTGCGCCGGGTTCGCCTCCCAATCATTGGCGAAGGTCAGGTTGCTGGCGCGAAAATCGTCACCCGCGACATGGACGGTAGTGGAGGCATAGATGGAGCCGGTGGTGGCGGCGCTTTCCCCACCGACGATCACCACATCCTGCGGCCGCGCCCCCGTGCCGACCAGCCGCACGCCGTCACGGCCGATGCGCAGCCGTTCGCGATAGATGCCGGGCGCGATCCGCACCGTGCCGCCGGCGGCGGGCAGCGCATCGATCGCGGCCTGGAGGTTGCGGGTGACAGGCCGGCTGGCGGCGGTCGCTGCGGGTCCATGCCCCGCCATGCAGCCGGCGGCGGCCAGCGGCAGCAGCAGGACCGCGAGCGCGGCGCGGTACATCCTTGCTGTGCCCGGATAGCTCACACATCCTCCCACCGGCGACTTGCCCGCCTGCCAAAAACATGACCGGCGCCAAGTTGGGTGTCAACCTGTCACCTTGTAATATCTTTGCGGGAAGGTCTATCATCCGGGCAGACACAAGGGAGAGAGCGGATGCGGATCGATCGACGGGACCTGCTGAAGGCGGGCGGGCCGGCCCTGGCTGCGCTCGGCCTCCGGCCGGTCCGCGCACAGGATGCCGCAACGCCGGCGGCGGAGCCGGCCGAACAATCGACCATGTGGTACGCCGAACCCGCCCGCGTGTGGGAGGAGGCGCTGGCCATCGGCAATGGCCGGCTGGGCGCGATGGTGTTCGGCGGGGTCAAGCGCGAACGGCTGCAACTGAACGAGGACACGCTGTGGTCCGGCGGCCCGTACAATGCGCTGAACCCCCGCGCCCGCGGCAGCCTGGAGGAGGTGCGCGCACTCATCTTCGCCGGCCGGTACGAGGAGGCGGAGGCACTGGCCGCACGCGACCTGCAATCGGAACCGATGCGGCAGATGTCCTACCAGTCGCTCGGCGACCTGTGGCTGGACATCGCCGACATCAACGAAACGGACGTGACGGAGTACCGCCGCACGCTCGACCTCGACAGCGCGGTCGCCACCACCCGCTTCGTGGCGGGCGGGCGGCGCTTCGTGCGGGAGGTGTTCTCCAGCCATCCCGATCAGGTGCTGGTGGTGCGGATCACCGGCGACGCGCCGTTCGACCTGTCGGTCGGGCTCGGCAGCGGGTTGCCGGGCGACGCGCGCACCGATGGCGACGGGCTGCTCCTGTCCGGGCACAACAATGCCGATCGCGGCGTGCCCGGCGTGATCCGCTTCGCCGCGCGCGCCGTGCTGCTGGCGGATGGCGGCACCACCAGCGCCACGGATGACGAGCTGCACGCATCGGGCGCCGGTGCCGTCACCCTGCTGCTGGCGGCGGCGACCAATGTGCGCAGCCCCACGGACCTGACGGGCGATCCCGTGGCGATCACCGCGCAGACGGGCGCCGCCGCCCGCGCCGTGCCGTTCGCCCGCCTGCGGCAACGCCATGTGGAGGCGCATCAGGCGCTGTTCCGCCGCGTCAGCATCGCGCTGGGCAGCGATGGTTCAAGCCGCCGCCCGACCGACCAGCGCATCCGCCGGGGCGGCGGGGTGGAGGACCCGGCGCTGGCGGCGCTGTATTTCCAGTTCGGCCGCTACCTGATGATCGCCAGCAGCCGGCCCGGCACGCAGGCGGCGAACCTGCAGGGCATCTGGAACGATCGCAACCAGCCGCCCTGGGGCTCCAAATACACGCTGAACATCAATGCGGAGATGAATTACTGGCCGGTGGACAGCGCCAACCTGTCCGAATGCATCGAACCCTTCGTCCGCATGGTGGAGGAGCTGGCCGCGTCCGGCCGCAAGACCGCGCGCGACCTGTATGGCGCGCGCGGCTGGGTGGCGCACCACAACACCGATCTGTGGCGCACCTCCACCCCGGTGGACCATGCGCGCACCGGCATCTGGCCCTGCGGCGCGGCGTGGCTCGCCTGCCAGTTGTGGGACCATTGGGACTGGCATCGAGACGACGAATACCTCGCCCGCATCTACCCGGTGCTGCGCGATGCGGCGCTGTTCCACCTTGACACGCTGCAACGCGATCCACGCAGCGGCTTCCTGGTGACCAACCCGTCCAACTCGCCGGAGAACGCGCATCCGCACGGCTCCACGCTCTGCGCCGGGCCGGCGATGGACACGCAATTGCTGCGCGACCTGTTCGACCGGGCGGGCGATGCGGCGCGCCGGCTGCGGCAGGATGCGGGGCTGCGGCGGGACTGGGCGCGCACCCGTGACCAACTCGCCCCCGATCGCATCGGCAAGGCCGGGCAGTTGCAGGAATGGCAGGAGGATTGGGACATGGAGGCGCCCGACCTGCACCATCGCCATGTGTCGCATCTCTACGCGCTCTATCCCGGTCAGCAGATCGACCCCGATGCGACGCCCGCACTGGCGCAGGCGGCGCGCCGCTCGCTGGAGATCAGGGGCGACGATGCGACCGGCTGGGGCCTCGGGTGGCGGCTGAACCTGTGGGCCCGGCTGCGCGACGGGGCGCATGCGCACACCATCCTCGCCAGCCTGCTGGGGCCGGAGCGGACCTACCCCAACCTGTTCGACGCGCATCCCCCGTTCCAGATCGACGGCAATTTCGGCGGCACCGCCGGCATCATCGAGATGCTGGTGCAGACGCGCGGCGACACGCTGCGCCTGTTGCCGGCTTTGCCCGCGCAATGGCCCACCGGCCACATCACCGGCGTGTTGCAGCGTGGCGGGTGCGCGATCGACCTGGAATGGCGCGACGGCCGGGTGACGCAGGTCCGGCTGACCGCGCGCGTTCCGCTGCAACGCCGGGTGGTGACTCCGCACGGCAGCGCGGATGTGCGGCTCAACGCCGGGGAGACGCGAGTGATGACGACGTTCGCCTGACCCTCCTTCGTTTATCATCGTATCCGCCGGAACGATCAGAAAACGAAAGCAAACGCAACGTGCTTGCTTGCTCTCGCTTTCCGGCAGGCCTATGTGGATCGGGGAGGAGCCGAAAACATGACCATCGACGCGGCGCGTTCGCCTGCAAGCCCGGCCGACAACAACCTGGCCGCCCGTGCCGCCCATGTGCGCGACCGCGCGCTGTGGATGCGGCGGCGGTTGCTGCACATGATCGTAGATGCGGGCCAGGGGCACCCCGGCGGCGACCTGTCGGCGACCGACATCATCGCGTCGCTGTATTTCGACACGCTGCGCATCGACCCCGCCCGTCCCGACGCGCCGGACCGTGACCGCTTCGTCCTGTCCAAGGGGCATTGCACGGGCGCGCTGTACACCGCGCTGGCGGGCGCCGGCTTCTTCGCGGAGGAGGAGCTCGACACCTATCTGCGCCCCGGATCGCGGCTGAACGGCCACCCCAACCGGCTGTATCTGCCGGGGGTGGAGGCCAATACCGGGCCGCTGGGCCACGGTTTCCCGGTCGCCGTCGGCATGGCGGTCGCCGAACAGCTCGACGATAGCGGTTACCGCACCTTCGCGCTGACGGGTGACGGCGAATTGCAGGAAGGCAGCATGTGGGAGGCGGCGATGTTCGCCGGCCACCGCAAGCTGGGCAAACTGACCGCGATCATCGACCGCAACGGATTGCAGCAGGGCGCGCGCACCGAAGATACCAACAGCCTGGAACCGCTGGCGGACAAGTGGCGCGCCTTCGGCTGGGACGTGGCGGAGATCGACGGTCATGATTACGAGGTGCTGCTGACCACGCTGGACGATGCGGCGCAACCGCGGGAGAAACCGCTGGCGATCATCGCCCGCACGCACAAGGGACAGGGCGTCAGCTACATGCGCGATCAGGCGGGATGGCACCATGGCGTGCCCAATGCGGACCAGTTCGCCCTGGCCCTGGCCGAGCTCGAGGCGGAGGCACGCTGATGGCCGACACCGCAACTGCCGCCGGCACCTTCGACTGCCGCGACGCCTATGTCCGCACGGTGGAGGAGCTCGCCGTCACGGACGAGCGGATCGTCGCCGTGGTCAACGATTCCGTCGGCTCGTCCAAACTGGGCAAGTTCCGCGACCGCTTCCCCGCGCGGCTCATCAATGTCGGCATCGCCGAACAGAACATGGTCAGCGTGGGCGCGGGCCTTGCCCATGCGGGCAAGATCCCGTTCGTCAGCGGGGCATCCTGCTTCCTGACGGCGCGGGCCATGGAACAGATCAAGGTCGATTGCGGCTACAGCAACGCCAATGTGAAGCTGTGCGGCATCTCCAGCGGGGTCGCCTATGGCGAGCTGGGCGCGACGCACCATTCGATCGAGGATATCGCCTGGCTGCGCGCGATCGGCGGGCTGTCGGTGATCGTTCCGGCCGACCCGTGGGAGACAGAGGCCGCAATTCGCGCCGCCGCCGCGCATGACGGGCCGGTGTTCATCCGCATCAGCCGCATGCCCGTGCCGCAGCTCGACCGGCCGGACGGCGCCGCCTTCCGCATCGGCCGGGGGGAAGTGCTGCGGGAGGGCGGCGACATCGCCATCATCGCCAATGGCACGCTGGTCCACCACGCGATCGCCGCGGCGGATGCGCTGGCGGCAGAGGGCGTGACTGCGCGCGTCGTCAACATGGCGACCGTGTCCCCGCTGGATACCGAACTGGTCGCCGCCGCCGCCGGAACCGGCGCGATCGTCACCGCCGAAGAAGGGCTGGCGCATGGCGGACTGGGCGGCGCGGTCGCCGAATTCTGCGCGCGCGAGTGCCCGACGCGGATGCGGATGATCGGCTTCCCCGGCTTCCTGCCCACCGGCTCCGCCGCGTGGCTGATGCGCGAATTCAAGCTCAGTGCGGAAGGGATCGCCGGCGCCGCGCGCGAATTGCTGGCACGATGACAACAGGCGCGATCCTGGCGATCGACCAGGGGACTACCAATACCAAGGCATTGCTGGTCTCCCCCGATGGGACCGTGCTGCACACCCGGTCCCGCTCGACGCAGGTCAGTTACCCACGTTCCGGCTGGGCGGAGCAGTCCGCGGCGGAGATCTGGCAGGCGGTCGCCGGCCTGATCGCGGAGGTGGTCGCCGCGGCGCCGGGGGTGGAGGTGGCCGCGCTCGCCATCTCCAACCAGCGGGAAACGGTGGTGCTGTGGGATGCCGCCACTGGGGAGCCGCTCGCCCCCGCGGTGATCTGGCAGTGCCAGCGATCGGTCGATCGCTGCGCGGCGTTGCGCGCCGCCGGGCTGGAGGGCGAGATCGCGGAGCTGAGCGGCCTCGGCATCGATCCACTGTTCCCCGCGGCGAAGATCGCCTGGCTGCTCGACACCATTCCCGATGCCCGCGCCGGGGCCGCGCGCGGCGAGCTGCGCTCCGGCACGATGGATAGCTGGCTGTTATGGAACCTGACGGGCGGGCGGGTCCACGCGACGGACCACAGCAACGCCTCCCGCACGCAATTGCTGAACCTCGACACGCTGGCCTGGGACGACCGGCTGGCCGCGATCTTCGACGTGCCGCTGAACATCCTGCCGCGCATCGCCCGATCGGACAGCCGCTTCGGCACGGTGGCGGCCGGCGCGGTCGCCCTGCCCGCCGGTACGCCGGTGCAGGCGATGCTGGGCGACAGCCACGCGGCTCTGTTCGCGCATGCCGCCAATGCGGGTGCAGAGGCCAAGGTGACGATCGGCACCGGCAGTTCGCTGATGGTGGCGACCCCCGGCCGCATCCGGTCCAGCCACGGCCTGTCGAGTACGGTTGCGTGGAGCAGCGCCGCCGGGGTGCAGCACGCGATAGAGGGCAACATCTCCGTCTCCGGCCACGCCGCCTCCTTCGCCCGCACGCTGCTGGGCCTGCCGGACGAGGGCGCGCTGACCGATCTGGCGGCGAGCGTCGGCAGCAGCGAGGGCGTGGTGTTCGTCCCCGCGCTGGCGGGTCTTGGTGCGCCGCACTGGCAGCCGGGCGCGCGCGGCACGCTGGGGGGCATGACGCTGGGCACCCGGCCCGCGCACATCGCCCGCGCCACGCTGGAGGCGATCGCCCTGCAGATCGCCGACGTGCTGGACGCGATGGCCGCCGACCTGCCGGTCGCGCCCGATACGCTGTCGATCGATGGCGGCGCGGCGCGCAACGACCTGCTGGCGCAATTGCTGGCCGACCTGTCCGGCCGCACCATCGTGCGCCCAGCGCTGGCGGAGGCGAGCGCGCTGGGCGCCGCTCGGCTGGCGGCGAGTGCGCTGGGCCTTGCCCCGGCGGCGGGCGCCGATTACCGGGCGGACCGCTTCATCCCGACGATGCCTGCGGAGGAGCGGGACACGATCCGCCGCAATTGGCGCAATGCGGTGAACGGGGTGATCGCTGCCGCGCGGCATTGACAATCCACCTTATAATATGACTATTGGCCGACCGGGCTGGCCCCGGTCGGAGCCTCGCGTGACAATGACCATCCCTGCCAGTTTCCAGATGTTCGGCGAAGGCGCGCTGTCCAGCCACGACCAGGTGGCGCGCACCCTGGGGGCGGAGATCATCAGCGGGGTCTATCCCCCCGGTTCCAAGATCCCGAACGAGGCGGAGATACTAGGGCGTTTCGGCGTGTCGCGCACCGTGCTGCGCGAAGTGCTGAAGACGCTGACGGCCAAGGGCCTGATCGTGTCGCGCACCCGTGTCGGCACCAAGGTGCTGCCCCCGTCCAGCTGGAACATGTTCGATGCGCAGGTCCTGTCGTGGAAGATGGCGGCGGGCGGCCTGGACGAGGCGTTCCATGGCGACCTGACGGAGGTGCGCCTGGCGATCGAGCCGCGCGCCGCCGCCCTCGCCGCGCGGCGGTGCGACCCCGCCGACATCGCGGAACTGCGCCAGGCGATCGACGCGATGTGGCAGGCGACCGGGTCTCGGCGCGACTTCGCCGCCGCCGACCTCGCCTTCCACCAGGCGCTGGGCGCGGCGTCGGGCAATACGCTCATGCGCTCGCTCTCCGCGGTGATCGAGACGGCGCTGGTTGCCTCCTTCACCATGAGCTCGCCCATCAACGATCCCGATCTGCACCATCTCAACGTCAGCAGCCACGCCGCCATCGTCGATGCCATCGCGGCGGGGGACGAGGACCGCGCGGCGGAGGCGACGCGCGCCGTCATCAAGGACCTGGCGCACTGGCGATCGTACAGCGAATGAACCCGCCCGCCGCCGACGCCCCGCGCGCGGCACTGGTGGATGCCTTGCGCGCCATTGCCGGGCGCGCGCAGGTGCTGACCGATGCGGCGGCGACGCGGCCCTATCGCACCGGCTACCGTTATGGCGAAGGGGCGGCGCTGGCGGTGGTGCTGCCCCGCACGCTGGTCGAGTTGTGGCGCGTGCTGCAGGCCTGCGTCGCGGCGGATGTGATCATCATCATGCAGGCGGCCAATACCGGGCTGACCGGCGGCTCCACCCCGGCGGGGGAGGATTACGACCGGCCGGTGGTCATCATCAATCCGCGCGCGATCACCCGCATCCACCTGATCGACGGGGGGCGCCAGGTCGTCTGCCTGCCGGGTGCGACCCTGTACGGGCTGGAGGCGGCGCTGCGGCCGCTGGGGCGCGAACCGCATTCGGTGATCGGATCGTCGTGCATCGGCGCATCGGTGATCGGCGGCATCTGCAACAATAGCGGCGGCGCGCTGATCCGGCGCGGGCCGGCCTTCACCGAACTCGCGCTGTATGCGCAGATCGACGAACAGCGCCGGCTGCACCTGGTGAACGAACTCGGCATCCGCCTGCCCGACGATCCGGAGGCGTTGCTGACGCAGGTGGAGCGCGGCTCATGGACGCCCGGCGACATCGTTCATGATCCCGGCAGGCGCGCCTCGGACGGCGATTACGCCCGCCGGGTGCGGCAGATCGATGCCGACCTGCCCGCCCGCTACAACGCCGATCCGCAATGCCTGCACGCCGCGTCGGGCAGCGCGGGCAAGCTGGCGCTGTTCGCCGTCCGGCTCGATACCTTCGCGCAGGATGCACGCACCCGTGTGTTCTACATCGGCACCAACGATCCCGCCGAACTGACCGACCTGCGCCGGCATGTGCTGGGCCGGTTCGCCAACCTGCCGGTCGCGGGCGAGTACTTGCACCGCGACTGCTACGACGTGGCGGAACGTTACGGCAAGGACACCTTCCTCGCCATCCGGCACCTCGGCACGGATCGGCTGCCGCAGCTCTACGCGGCGAAGGCACGGGTCGATGCGTGGGGCGCGGGGCTGAGCGACCGGCTGCTGCAAGGTGCCAGCCGCCTGTTCCCGCGCCACCTGCCCGCGCGCATGTCCGCCTACCGCGACAAATACGAACACCACCTGATCCTGCGCATGGCAGGGGACGGGATCGAGGAGGCGGAGGCGTATCTGGGCACCATGTTCCCCTCCGCTGCCGGGGATTACTTCGCCTGCACGGCGAAGGAGGGGGACAAGGCGTTCCTCCACCGCTTCGCCGCCGCCGGCGCCGCCGTCCGCTACCACGCGGTGCACGGGCGGCAGGTCGGCGGGCTGGTCGCGCTGGACGTGGCGCTGAGGCGCAACGACCGCGAATGGGTGGAGGTGCTGCCCCCGCACCTCGCCGATCAGGTGCTGCACGCGCTCTATTACGGGCATTTCTTCTGCCACGTCTTCCACCAGGACTACATCCTGAAACCCGGCTGCGATCCGCTAGCGTTCGAACATGCGCTGTGGCGGCTGCTGGACGAACGCGGCGCGGAATACCCGGCGGAACACAATGTCGGGCACCTGTATCCGGCGAAGCCGGCGCTCAGCGCCTTCTACCGCCAGCTTGATCCTACCAACAGCTTCAATCCCGGCATCGGCCAGACATCGCGGCAGGCCCACTGGCGCTGAGCGCTGCAACTATCACTTGGATTGCATAAAATAGTATCATATGACGTCCCACAACAAGAATGATGTGGGAGGATCTATGCGTTTGCGAGCAACGTTCCTGATGGGGACAGCCCTGGCCGTGTCCGGTGTTCTGGCGCTTCCCGCCGCGGCGCAGGTCGCCGGCACCCCGGCAGCGCAGACCGCGCCGGGTGATGAGGCCGTCACCAGCGACAGCGAGATCGTCGTCACCGGCATCCGCGCCAGCCTGCAATCGGCGCAGGCGCGCAAGCAGAATGCCGATTCCGTGGTCGATTCCATCGTGGCGGAGGACATCGGCAAGCTGCCCGACGTCAACGTGACGGAGGCGTTGCAGCGCGTATCGGGCGTGCAGATCGGCCGTGACCGGGGCGAAGGGTCGGGCATCACCATCCGCGGCCTTTCGCAGGTCGCCTCCACCTTCAACGGCCGGTCGGGCGGCAATGGCCGCGGCGTGGACCTGGAGAATATCCCGGCCGAACTGATCAGCCGGGTGGACGTGTACAAGACCCCGTCCGCCGACCTGATCGAAGGCGGCATCGGCGGCCTCGTCAACGTCGTCACGCGCAAGCCGCTCGACACGCCGGGGCTGACGCTCAGCGGATCGGCCCGCGCGCGCTATTCGGACATTCCGGACAAGGTCGATCCGATGCTGTCTGCCCTCGCCAGCAACACCTGGGACGCGGGCGACGGCGGCGAGTTCGGCGTGCTGGTATCGGGCGCGCTGCAGAAGCGCACGTTCCAGAGCGAGGCGATCAGCGTCGGCGCACCCGTCGGCCAGCCGGCGATCGGCCCGGGTGTCGCCAGCCTGTCCGAACAATACCAGGTCGCGCTGGTCAGCGACCGGCGCCGCATCGGCATCGACGGGGTGATCCAGTACAAGCCGAACCCCGATCTCGAATTCTACGTGCAGGGCACATACCAGGATTCCAACCAGCTGCAGGAGGCGTACGGCCTCTACATCCGTAATCTGCGGGGCCGCACCTTCGTGCCTGGCTCGGTCGAGTATTTCGAAGGCACGCGCGATGTCGCCGCGATCTCCTTCACCAATGTGCCGACCCGCAGCTTCGCGGCGGACCGCGATGCTTACGAGGAAAGCTGGCAGGTGGCCGGCGGGGTCAAGTGGGACAGCGGCCCCGCGCATCTGGTGGTGGACGGCGCCTATACCCGCGGCAACGGGCAATTGTTCTATACCGAGCTGAACCTCGACACGACCGCGCCGCAGATCGACTTCGACGTGCGCACCCTTCCCGGCCAGGCGCAGGTGTCGGGCGTGGACCTCGCCAACCCGGACAGCTTCGCCATCGCCAGCCTGGGGCGCAACATCAACCTATCCGAAACCGAATCCAAGCAGGTGCGCGGCGACATCTGGTTCGACATCGACGATCCGCTGACCCGCTCGCTGCATTTCGGCGTCCGCTACACCGATGCCGACGTGGATCAGCAGCAATTGCGCTTCAACCAGACCGGGCGCGGCCCTGGCGGCACGCCGCTGCGCGCCTCCGCCTTCGCCGACCTGTTTATTCCAAACCCGCTGAACGACCAGTTCAACGGCACCGACCTGATTGAACAGGATTACGTGACGGTCGATCCCGCGCAGCTGGACGGCGACGGGTTCGACACCGTTCGCACCCGCCTCGGCATCACCGTGCCGGCGGAATTCAACCCGCTGTTCGGCTACACCATCGGGGAAAAGACGCTGGCGGGCTACGCCATGAGCAAGTTCGCGTCCGATGGCGCCCTGCGGTTCGATGGCAATGTCGGCGTGCGCATCATCCGCACGCAACTGGATGTGGTCGGCACCCGCGCGGTGTTCACGCAGCGTCCGGGCACCGGCACCGGGCCGGCCAACCCCCCGGTCTTTGAACAGACCGGCATCGCCCCGGTGGAGATCGACAGCAGCTACACCAGCGTGCTGCCCAGCGCGAATATCCGCATCCTGTTCACCGACGACCTGCAATTGCGCCTGGCGGCGGCCAAGACGCTGACCCGGCCGGGCTTCAGCAGCCTGTCGCCGACGCTGTCGCTGGTGCCGGGCCAGCGCACCGGTTCGGCCGGCAATCCCGACCTGCAACCGCTGGAATCCGATCAGCTCGACGCCAGCCTGGAATGGTACCCGTCCCCCACCAGCTCAGCCTACATCGCGGGCTTCTACCGCGAGATCGGCAATTTCCTGGTCACGCGCACCAGCCCGCAGACGATCGACGGGGTGGATTACAGCATCAGCCGCCCGACCAACGAGCTGGGCGGCAAGATCAAGGGGTTCGAGGTCGGCGGTCAGGCGTTCTTCGACTTCCTGCCCGGCGCGCTCAGCGGCTTCGGCGCGCAGGCGAACTACACCTTCGTCGACAGCCAGACGGACACGTCCGTCCCCGGCCTGCAGACGCCGATCGCCAACCTGTCCCGCCACGCCTTCAACACCAGCCTGTTCTACGAAGCGGGCGGCCTGTCGGCGCGCATCGCCTACAACTGGCGCGACCAGTTCTATTCCAGCCTGCTGTCGAACGACATCGTCACGAACGAGCCGATCTACACCCGCGCACGCGACTGGCTGGACGCATCGGTCGGCTACGACATCAACGACCGGCTGACCGTCACGCTGGAGGGGAACAATTTGCTCCGGTCCAAGACGCGCACCTTCTACGGCGTGCCGACCCGGCCGGGCAATTACGAACGCGACACGATGAGCTTCATGGCCGGCGTCCGCGTCACGCTGTAGCTTGCCAACTTTCCATTCACGTCATCCCGGACTTGATCCGGGATCCCGCTTCTTGACGCCGCGCTGCGAAGAACAAGCGGGGCCCCGGATCAAGTCGGGGGCGACGTGAAAAGGAAGTTGTTACTCCACCGCCACCACATCGCCGAACACCAGCCGGACCGGGCCGAGCAGGCCGGAATCGAGCAGCGGCTCGTCCGCCCCGAAGAAGGTCCACGGCGTGAAGGTGACGCGCCCGCCCGGCGGGTTGGCCTGCCCCACGCGGTACCATTCGGGCAATTCGGTGATCTTCTCGGCCATGACCGGCTCCACCGATCCGTCGGCCTTGACCCGTTCGCCCACCGACCACTCGCCATCGACCCACTCGCCCTCGCGCGGCAGGGCGGCGTCGGCGATCATGCGGTTGGCCCACAGGTTGGTGACCGCCAGTTCGATGCGGTTAGCGCCGGGCCGCACGACGTCGGTGATGTCGACGCGGTATGGCTCCTTCCACACCACGCCCAGATCCTGCCCGTTGACGGTCACGCCCGACAGGACCTCCACCCGGCCAAGGTCGAGATGCACGCGCCGCCCGGCCTTCAGCAGCGCGGCGGGCACGTCGAACGCGCGCGAATAGGTCGCCGTGCCGGAGAAGTGGCGCACGCCCGCATCGGAGTGGTCGCTCAACGATTGGAGCGCCGGCAGGGTGATCGCGGCAGGTGCGCCGCGCCCTTCCTGGAACGCCACCTGCCAGGGCCCGTCGATCGTCAGCGGCGCGGGCACGTCGGCGGTGAAGCCCGCGCCGGTGCTGAGCGTGTAGCGGCCCGACTGCCAGACCGTCGCGGTCAGCCGCTCGCCGTCCTGCCTCAGCTCCACGGGCTGCGCGAACGGGTCGGGCGCGGGTGGGCCGGCGGCGGCCGCCGCCGCGATCTCCGCCGGGGTCAGCGCGCGCGCGACCGTGTCGATGGCGGTGGCATTGCCTTCGAAGAAGTAGGTGACGCCCGTCGGCGAAGGCGGATCGCCGCCACCCGCATGGACCACGCGCCCGCTCCGCTCCCCCGTGCCGGCCAGCCTGCCGTCGAGATACAGGCGGGGCACGCCCTCGTCATAGACCAGCGCCCAATGCGTCCACCCGGCGACGGGCGTATGCGCGACCAGCACGGCAGGCACCTCGTCGGGCCCGGCGCGCTCGATCACGATCGCGCCGTTGCGGCCCAGGGCAAGGCCGGCGATGGCTGTCCCCTCCCCATGGATGTCCTGGCCGGAGCGTGCGGGGACCAGCCAGTTCTTGCCCGTCTCGTTGATCCGGCCAGTGGTGGCCTGCCGGGGCATGACGCGCAGGTCCGTGTCGGGCTTGGCCCAGCCCGACAGGGTGAAGCTGCCCGACGGCGCGGGCACGGTGGCGGCGGGGGCGCGGTCGAGATCGGCGATGCGATCCCCATCCCGCTCGACCCAGCGCACGCCCTCCGCCACCGGCCGGTCGAACAGGACGAAGCCGGCCCCGGCGGGCGACAGGTCGAACGCGACCTTCGTCATCCCGTCTTGTTGCGCGAACAAGGCCAGCGGCGTGACGGAGCCGTCCTCCGCATTCCACAGCGACGGCGCGCGGCCGGCGGTGCGGAAGGTGCAGGTCACCTGCTCCGCCCGCCGCTGCCGGTTGGCGACGAAGTACATCTCCCCCGCAGGCGTGGTGCGATGCAGCCACGTCACCTGCCCGTCCGGCGTGGCGGTGGCGCATTGCGCGTCGGGCGCGACGCCGATGGCGGCCAGCGTGTCCGCGATGCCGGTGCCGGTGAACACCCGCCCCGATCCGGTCTTGCCACCCCACAGCTTATCGACGGCTTCGGCGAAGGCGCGCTGCTCCGCCGGATCGACCATGCCCAGCGCGCGCGCGGGCTTCGGCCCCAGCAGCACCATGCCCTGCCGCACCATGTCGTGCAGCCGTGCGGCCAGCACCGGGGTCATGCCGGAAAGGTCGTCCGGCAGCACCAGCAGCCGGTAACGCGCCCCGTTGGGCAGCACGATCGCGCCGTCCTCGACGCTGGCGCGGGTCAGCAGCACCTCCGCATTGACCATATCGTAGCTGTAGCCGGGCGGCATTGCGGGATCGAACACCCGGCCGATCAGCGGGTTGGTGTCGGGCGACACGTCCGGGCGGACATATTCGGCCTGGTTGGGGCTGTCCTCCCCCACGAAATACAGCACGTCGGCGGCGTAGGTGCCCTGCCGCAGCAGGTACTGGCTGCGCGCCAGGTATTCCATCCACGGGCGGCTCTGCGCGAACCAGGTGTTCGTGCGGTCCAGGTTGATGCCCCACGGCCCCATCACCATCCCGCCCGTGACGTTCACGTTGGGCTGGTGGGCGTAGCGGTGGAAGAACACCTCGTTGAACCCGTGAGCGAACATCTGGTCGCCCAGCGCCTTCATGGCGTAGGGATAGTCGAGCCAGCGGCTGGTCTGCGCCTCCCCGGTGAAGGCCTCCGCCGCGATGACCGGCCGGCCGTAGACATGGGCCGCGCTGCTGACCATCTTCACCGTGCGGTTGTCGGTCCAGGGCGTGCGGCTCCAGAACTCGGTCATCGGCACGTCGGCCCGCCCGCTCACCTGCAATTCGTCGAACGGGCCGGGGCCGTACCCTTCCACCAGGAAGCGCAGGCCCGCGGCATTGGCCCGCTCCTCGTACCGCTCGTAATAATTGGCCAGCATCAGGTCGGCCAGCGTGCGGCGGAAATCGAACAGGAACCGGTCGGACGTGTCGCGGTCGCCCACCACGCGGCCGGTCAGCGCGGGAATGTACGGCAGCATGGAATAGCCGTTGCGCCCGGCGAAGCCCGCCGGCAGCCCGGCGGTCCAGTTCTGCAGGCCCGCCTCGTAACTGTCGATCTCCAGCATGGAGAACGCCCTGCCCGCCAGCGGCCCCGCCGCGTCCAGCACGCGCGCGACGCTGCTGTCGTACTGGTGGTCGACGGCGGCGCGGTCCAGCTTGTCCACCTCCAGCCCGCGCCCACTGTCGGATGCGGCGACGTTCAGCTTGCCGGTTGGCGTGTGGCCCAGCCGCAGCACGGTCCAGCGGCCCGCCGGCGCATCCCAGGTCAGCGTGCCCGCCGCATCGACCATGCCGGTCAGGTCCACCACCCGCGCCGGGTCGATCGCATTGGTGGCCATGGCATCGCCGCCCGCGCTTCCCATGTCGCCCATGCGGAACGTGTGTTCGCCCTTCACGTCCCAGTCGGGCAGGCGCGGCGTCGCATGCAGCAGCGCCTCCGCCAGCTTGACCGTGCGCGACGGCGTGATGCGGAAATGGCGCGCGGTGGCGGCGGCGAAATTGGCGGTGCCCGGCGCCTCGATCCCGCGCTCTACCGCGACATTGACCTTCGCCACCTGCCGCCATTCCCGGCCATCGTCCGACGCCTCGATCGTGGCGGCGAAGCCCGGCTCCTCCTTCTCGGCATACAGGGTGACCGATTGCGCGGCGAAGGGCTGGGCCATCGTGATGGTCAGCGGGTTGCCGGGGCCGGCCTCCACCGATGTGAACAGGTTGCGGTCGGTCAGCGTGGCGGCATCGACCGCCGCGCCCGCCCGCATCCCGGCGATCCCGCGGCGGTAATGGTCGTCATCGGCGATGGAGGCGGGGTAGGCCAGCACCGCGGCATCGCGATAGAAGTCCAGCTTGGTATACGGCTGCGGCAGCGCCACGCTGACCGGCCTGCCGCCATCGATCGTCGTTTCCGTCCAGACGATCTGCTGCATCGCCTGCGCCGGGGCGATCCACGGGCCACCGCTGCTGGACCAGCCGGGGGCGTTCTGCATCCCCACCTTCAGGCCCAGCGCATCCGCCTTGGCCATCATGTGCGTCATCAGGTCCAGCCATTTCGGGCTGAGATAATCGACCGGCCCCTTGGGGATGTCGCTGCTGCCGTCGAACACCAGCACTCCGCCCAGGCCAGCCTTGGCGATGGCCTCCAGGTCGGCGTCGATGCCCTCCTGCGTGACGTTGCCGTTCATCCAGAAATACAGCGTGTTGGGCCGCACATCTGCCGGCGGGTCGCGGAACTCCGCCGCGTCCTGCGCCGCCACGCCACTTCCCGAAGGCGTCCACAGCAGCGCGCCCAGCGCCGTCCCGGCCAGCCAGTGCCGCATCGTCCGTTGCCGCATCATCATGTGTCCAGTCCGAATTCCTGCCGCAGCGCGGCGCCATGCGCGTCCACCGCTGCCGCGCCGCGCGCGCTCAGCGGCCGCGCGCCATCGATGCGGACGGGCGCGGCGGTGGTCGCCAGCGCATCCGCCCCCACCCGCTGCACCATGTCGAGCCGGATGAAGCCCTCGCTCGCCAGCAATTGCGGCCAGCCGAGCACCGGGGCGCACCACAGGTCCTGCGCGCGCAGCAGCGCCAGCCAGCCCTCGGTGGTGCCGGTCACCAGCCGCCCGGCGATCAGCGCCTTCAGCCGATCCCGCTCCACGAAGGGATCGCCCGACAAATCGAGGCCGAGCAGCGGCCCCAGCCGGTCCAGCGGGATCATCGCCAGCGCCAGCCAGCCATCGGCGGTGCGGTAGATGCCGTAAGGCGCCGCCAGATAGGCATGCGCCCCCCGCTCCGCCGCGCGGCTCGGCAGGCGGCCGCCATCGTTCATGTGGGTGGTCAGCACCTCGAACTGGAAATCGACCAGCGCCTCCAGCAGGCTGGTCTCCACCAGCGCACCCTGCCCGGTGATCCCGCGCCGGACCAGAGCGGCCAGGATCCCTTCCACCAGCACATGCCCGGCCAGCATGTCGCCGACCGACAGGCCGACCGGCACCGGGCCGTCATCCGCGCTGCCGCCCAGCCAGGTGACGCCCGACAGCGATTGCGCCAGCAGGTCCTGCCCCGGCAGGCCGACCCACGGCCCATCCTCGCCATAGCCGCTGATGGTGCCGACCACGAGGCGCGGGTTCACCGCGCGCAATGCCGCTGGCCCCACGCCCAGCCGATCGGCGACGCCGGGGCGGAAGTTCTGGATCACCACGTCCGCCTGCGCCGCCAGCCGCAGCAGCGCGCGCCGGTCGGCTTCGTCGCGGTAGTCGAGCGCGAGGTATTCCTTGTTGCGGTTGATCGCGTGGAACAGCGTGGAATCCCCGCCGACCTCCGTATCCGACAGGTACAGCGTGCGGCAGATGTCGCCGGTGCCGGGCCGCTCCACCTTGATGACCCGCGCGCCCAGATCGGCCAGCCGCAACGCGGCGGACGGGCCGGACAGGAACTGCGCCATGTCGATCACCAGCAACCCGTCGAGCAGGGGCGGCGTGGTCATGTCGTGCGGTACATCGCGTTCAGCGCCGCCACGATGCTGTCGGCCGCCTCGTTGCGGCGGAGGCCGCGCTCCAGCCGCTCTGACGCGGCCTGCTGGTACGCCATGTAGCCGTGGTGGCGCGGGCGCAGCCATGCGGCGTCGAGCGTCGCGCGCGTGGCGCGGTAGAAGTCCTGCGTCGCCGCATTCACCTCGTCGTCCGCCCAGGCATCCGCATGGCCCGGCTGCCCGCCAGCCGCCGCGTACAGTCCGCGCTGCACCCCGGCCCCCGCGACCCACGCGGCGAAGGCGGCGGCCTCCCCTGGCGACTTGCACCAGGCCGATATTGCGATGCCGGTGCCGCCCAGCGCCGATCCGGTCGGCCGCCCGGTGCCGAGCAGCGGCAGGTCGGCGAAGCGGATTGCGGTCGCGCCCGCGACCGGCCGGGAATAGCTGACATAGCCATAGGTCAGCGGCGCCACCGCGACCGGCGATGTGGGGTCGGCCATCGCATCCAGCACCGCGATCGGATCGTGGCCCCACGCATCGGCGCCCACCCGGTCGGCCAGGTCCTGCAGGTGCCGGCAGGCGGACGCCGCTTCTGCCGGAAACAGATGCTCCGCCGCCGGGTCCGGCACGATGCCGTCCAGCCCACAAAGCGTGAACAGCGACATCAGCGCATGCGGCGCGCGCAGCGGGATGGTCAGCCGCCCCTCCTCCGCCAGCCGCAGCACCTCCGCCCAGTCGCTTACCGGCCCGTCGATCCGGTCCGGCACCCAGGCCTGCACCTGCGCCGCGGCGTCGATCGGCAACGCCCATTGCCGGCCCTGCCAGTGATAGCTGTCATACGACCCGCCGACCGATCCGGCGGCGATCGCGGCCAGCGCGGCATCGTCGGCCAGCCCGTCCAGCGGCAGCAGCGCCCCTTCCGCCGCGACCTGCCCGACATGGGGATGGTCGATCACGATCAGGTCGTATGCCCGCGCCAGCTCCTCCACCGGGTAGCTTTCGAAATCCTGCAGGGACCGGCGATCCCACGCGATCTCCACCCCCGTCCGGGCCGCCCATTCGCGCGCGGCGGCGGCCAGCGGGTCGTATCCGCGTGGATGGTCCCAGGTCATGCCGCGCACTCTTGCTCTCCCATTGCCAAGACCGCCGGTGAAAGCGGTTGACTTGCCCTAGCGCCATCAATAGCCGTTTGAAAGCATACATCATATGACCATATTATAAGAGAGGCGGATGCGGGATCAGGAGGAGCGGGGCGAAGGAGGGGTGCGCCTGCCGCTGCATGGCATCACCGTGCTCGACTTCAGCCAGTATCTCGCCGGCCCGTCCGCCGCACTGCGGCTGGGCGATCTCGGCGCCGCGGTCATCAAGGTGGAGCGGCCCGATGGCGGCGACGCCTGCCGCCGCCTGGCCCTCGCCGACCTGCATTTCGACGGAAACAGCGCGCTGTTTCACGCCATCAACCGGGGCAAGGCCAGCGTCACCGCCGACCTGAAGGATGCCGGGGATCTGGCGCGGGTGGAGGCGCTGATCGGCCGGGCCGACGTGCTGATCCACAATTTCCGCCCCGGCATCATGGACCGCATCGGCCTCGGCTGGGACCGGGTGCAGGCGATCAACCCCCGGCTGATCTATGCCGGGGTCAGCGGCTATGGCGCCGACGGCCCGTGGCAGGGGCGGCCGGGGCAGGACCTGCTGGTGCAGGCGCTGTCGGGCATCGCCCGGCTCAGCGGCGATGGCGGCGGGCCGCCGGTGCCCGCGGGCCTCGCGATCACCGACATGATGGCGGGCGCGCAACTGGCGCAAGGGGTGCTGGCGCTGCTGGTGCGGCGGGGCACGACCGGCGCCGGCGGCCGGGTCGATGTCAGCCTGCTGGAGGCGGCAATCGACCTCCAGTTCGAACACCTGTCCGTCTGGCTGAACCAGGGTGGGCCGATGCCGGCGCGCAGCGATGTCGCCAACGCGAACCTGTACCTGGGCGCACCCTACGGCATCTACCCCACGGCGGACGGGCACATCGCGCTGGCCATGGCGCCGGTCGACCGGCTGGGCGTGCTGCTGGGGTGCGAGGCGCTGGCCGGCTTCCCCATCGGCGAATGGTTCGCCCGCCGCGACACGATCAAGCAGGTGCTGCGCGATCATCTGGCGACCGGCACCGCCGCGCACTGGCTGTCGCTGCTGGAACCGGCGGGGATCTGGGCCGCGCCCGTGCTCGACTGGCCGGCTTTGGCGGCGGAGCCGGCCTTTGCCGCGCTCCACCCGACGCAGGCCGTCCGCGCGCCCGACGGCGCGACACTGACGCTGACCCGCTGCCCGATCCGCATCGACGGGCAGGTGCTGACGAACGGCCGCGCCGCCCCGCGCCTCGGCGCAGACCGCGATGCCTTGTTGCCGCCAGCGGGAGCACCTGCATGATTGTCGAGCACTATTTCGAGGATTACGCCGTCGGATCGGAACGGCGCAGCTTCGGCCGGACGATCACAGAAACCGACTTCGTGGTCCATGCCGGGCATACCGGCGACTTCTTCCCCCACCACATGGATGCAGAGTGGTGCGCCACGCAGGATTTCGGCCAGCGCATCGCCCATGGCACCATGGTGTTCGCCATCGGCATCGGCCTGACCGCAACGACCATCAACCCGCATGCCATGTCCTACGGCTATGACCGGCTGCGCTTCCTGAAGCCGGTGCATATCGGCGACACGCTGACCACCATCACCCGCATCGCGGAGAAGCGCGACCACCCCAAGCGTGCCGGGCACGGCATCGTCGTGGAGGCGGTGGAGATGGTGAACCAGCGGGCCGAGGCGGTGCTGGTGTGCGAGCATCTCTACCTCGTGACCCGCCGCCCCGCCGGATGATGATGCGCGTGCGCCCGGTCCCCGCCGTGCTGGCGGCGCTGGTGGTGCTGGTCGCCGCCGGTTCGCTGGTGGCGCTGCGCCAGTCGGCGCGCGCGGCGGCGGGCGGCGCGGCGGTGGCAGGTCCGGCGGACGGGCCGCGTTATGGCCTGTCGACTGTCGGCCTCAGCTATCCCTTCGCCGCCGCCATCGCCAAGGGGTTCCGCGAGGCCGCTGGAGCCGCCGGGGCGCGGGCGGTGGTGCTGGATGCGCAAGGCTCGGTCGAGGATCAGGCGAACGACATCGACGATCTGGTGGCGCAGCGCGTGGCGGGCATCGCGATCATGCCGCTGGATTCGGTGGTGGCGCAGGGCTGGGTCGCGCGGGTGAACCGTGCCGGCATCCCCGTGGCGGCGGTCGCCGCGATGGTCGGCGACCCCGCGACCCGCGCCGCCGCCGACGTCCATCCCGGCCTCGTCGCGCTCGCCAGCCAGGACGAGGTCGCGGCCGGCGCCGCCGCCGGCACGCTGGCCGCACGGCTGCTGCCCGCGGGCAAGGTGGCCGAGATCGCGATGGTCGAAGGGGCCGCCGGCTTCCCGGAGGTGGCGCAGCGCGCACGCGGTTTCCGGCAGGGGCTGGACGCCGGCGGCGCGCGCTATCGCATCGTGGCGGCGCAGCCGGGCAACTGGACGGCGGAAGGGGGCGAGGCGGCGTGCCAGAACATGCTGGCCGCGCGGCCCGGCATCGACCTGATCTTCAACCAGGCGGACGACATGGTGATCGGCTGCGCCCGCGCGGTGCGCGCCGCCGGCTCGCCCGCGCGGCTGGTGGGCGTCGGCGGGTCGAAGCTGGCGGTCGCATCCATCAAGGCGGGCGCGGTCGACGGCACGGTGTGCTTCAAGCCGGAGGCGCTGGGCGCACTCGCCTTCGCCGCGCTGCACGAAGCTGCGGGGAAGAGGCCCACCGGCGGGCAGCGGTTCCGCACCTATCCCATCCCCGCCGTCACCCGCGCCAATGTGGCGCAATGCGTCGGCCAATGGTGACGACGCCGCCGCCTTTGCTGGCGCTGGAAGGCGTCGCCAAGACCTTCCCCAACGGCACGGTGGCGCTGGCGGGCGTTGACCTCAGCGTGCAGGCGGGCCGGGTGCATGGGCTGCTCGGTGCCAATGGTGCGGGCAAGTCGACCCTGATCAAGATTCTGTCGGGCGCGCATGCCGCCAGCGCGGGCACCATCCGGTGGCGCGGCCAGCCGGTGCGCTGGACCCGGCCGACCGATCCGCGCGCGGCGGGGGTCGCCACCATCTACCAGCACATCCCGCTGGTCCCCACCTTGTCGGCGCTGGACAACATCCTGCTGGACCGGCCCGGCTGGCGTCGGCGCCCGCGCAGGGACCGGGCGCGGGTGGCCGGGATCGTCGCCATGCTGGGCGACCCCTTCGCGCTCGACACGCCGGTATCCGCGCTGCCGATCGGCGCGCGGCAGATGGTGGCCATCGCGCAGGCGCTGGCCGGCGGGGCGGAGCTGGTGGTGATGGACGAGCCGACCGCCTCGCTGTCGGGAGAAGAACGGCTGCGGGTGCATGCGGTGGTCCGCCGGCTGGCGGCGGAGGGCACGGCGGTGCTGTTCGTGTCGCACTTCCTGGACGAGATCGCCAGCCTGACGGACGAGGTGACGGTGCTGCGCGACGGGCGCGCCGTGCTGCACGCACCCACCGCCACGCTGGACGAGGCGGCGCTGGCGGCGGCGATCGTCGGCCGGGCGGTGACCGCGCTCGCCCGCCCGCCGCAGCCGCGCGCGCCGGGCGCCGTGCGGCTGGAAGTGGCGGGGCTGGTTTCCCCAGGGAAACTTGCCAGCACATCCTTCCAGGTGCGCGGCGGCGAGATCGTCGGCCTGGCCGGGATGCTGGGCGCGGGGCGCAGCGAATTGCTGCACGCGATCTGCGGCGCGGATCCCCATGCGCGCGGCACCGTGCTGCTGGACGGTGCCCCCGTGCCCCGCTTCGCGGACGAGGCGGTGCGCGCGGGCGTGGCGCTGGTGCCGGAAGATCGCGCCGCGCAGGGGACCGTCCCCGGCTTCACCCTGGCGGAGAATCTGGCGCTGGCCCGGCAGGCGCAGCGCGGCGCCACGCTGCACCTGCTGGACCGCGCGGCGGAGGATCGCGCAGCGGCGCAGGCGATCGCCGACCTCGCCATCAAGGCGCCCGGTCCCGCCGCGCTGCCGGGCGAACTGTCGGGCGGCAATGCGCAGAAGCTGGTGATCGCCCGCTGGCTGACCCCCGCCACCCGCCTGCTGCTGCTGGACGAGCCGACCGCCGGGATCGACATCGGCGCCCGGACGGAGATCCTGCGGCTGGTCCGGCGCCTTGCCGATGAAGGCCTGCCGGTGATCCTCGCCTCCTCCGACTTCGCGGAGTTGCTGGCGATCTGCGACCACATCCTGGTGCTGCGCGACGGCGGCGTCGTGGCGGAGGCGGACCCGGCGCAAACTTCCGTCGCGGACCTGACGCTGCTGGCGGGCGACACCAGACTGAACGGAGCGGAGGCGGCATGAACGACCGGGGGGACTGGCGACGGGGTTTGGCCCTGAGGGAGGCGGGCGTCTATTACGCGCTGCTGCTGCTGCTCGGCATCCTGGCGGCGCTGGCCGCGGCGCGTGGGCTGCCGCCATATCTGGGCGCGGTGAACCTCGGCAACATCGCCTATCAGGCATCGCTGGTGGGGATCATGGGCGTCGCCATGACGGTGCTGCTGATAACGGGATCGTTCGACCTCAGCGTCGGCAGCGTCGCGGCGCTGTCGGCGGCGGTGCTGGTGGGCCTGGCGCCCGGCATCGGCTTCCCGGCGGCAGCGGGCGCGGCGCTGTGCACCGCCGCCGCGATCGGCCTGTTCAACGGCGTGGTGGTGCAGTTCGCGGGCATCAACGCCTTCATCGTGACACTCGGCACGCTGACCGCGGTGCGCGGGCTGGTGCTGATCCTGACGGACGGGCGATCGCTGATGGTGGACGATCCGGCGGTGCTGGCGCAGATGCTCGCCTTTGAGAGCACGCCCGTGCCGCTGTTCTGGCCGCTGCTGATCCTCGCCGCGCTGGTGATCGCGGGCGGGGTCGTGCGGCGGCGGCCGGTGCCGGTCGCGGGCGGCGCGGCGCTGGCGGCGCTGGCACTCGCCGGCGGCCCGGGCTTCGCGGTGGCGGCGCCGGTGGTCTACTGCGCGGTGCTGACCGCGATCCTGTGGGCGGTGCTGCGCTTCACTGTGCTTGGCCGGCGGCTGTACGCGGTGGGCGGCAATGCGGAGGCGGCACGGCTGGCGGGGGTCAACGTCCATGCCTACAAGCTTGCCGCCTTTATCCTGTCCAGCGTGGCGGCGGGGTTTGCGGGCGTGCTGTTCGGGTGCCGGTTGGGCGCGATCAACCCCACCGCGCTGCAGGGGGCGGAGCTGACGGTGATCGCCGCGGCCATCCTGGGCGGCACGTCGCTGTTCGGCGGGGCGGGCAGCGTGGTGAAGACGCTGGCCGGCGCGCTGCTGCTGTTCACGCTGGCGAACGGGTTCAACATCCTGGACCTCGGCGCCAATTACCAGGGCCTGATAGAGGGCGTGGTGGTGATCGCCGCCGCCGCGATCTACACTGTCGGCAGTCGCCGGCCGGCGCGCCGCCCCATGCGCGGTTCGGTGGCGGCATGACCGCCCTGCGCATCGCGCTGCGCCGCTTCGGCCCGTTCGAAAGCGCGATTTCCAAGCAGTTCGCCGCCTTCGTGGCGGAGACCGGCGTGGATGCCACGCTGGAAGCGGTGCCGCTGGACCTGAACCCGCTGCACGATGCGATCATCGGCCAGCGCGGCCTGGCGACCGGCGCGTGGGACATCGCCTTCATGGCGACCGACTGGCTGGCGGAGGCGCAGGGGGCTGGCCTGCTGGAGGACCTGACGCCGCACCTCGCCCACAAGCCCATCCCGGACTGGCCGCAGGCGTGGAGCCCGTCGCTGACCGGGCTGCAAGCCTTCGCCGGGGGCATCTGGGGCATGCCGTATCACGACGGCCCCGAATGCCTGATCTATCGCCGCGACCTGCTGGATGCCGCCGGCATCGCGGTGCCGCGCACCTGGGACGAGTTCCACGCCGCCGCTCGCGCGCTGCACGCGCCGGAGCAGGGGCGGTACGGCACCGTGCTGGCGCTGTACCCGGACGGGCATAACGGCTTCTACGATTTCTGCATCCATGTCTGGTCGCGCGGGGGCGAGGTGTTCGACGATGCCGGCCGCCCCGCCTTCACCACCCCCGCCGCGCATCAGGCGCTGGACTTCCTGCGCACCCTCGCCGCGGACGATGCCGCCATCGCGCCCGATGCGCGCCAATTGGACAGCGTGCAGTCGGGCATGCTGTTCGCGGACGGCAAGGTCGCGCTGATGGCCAATTGGTTCGGCTTCGCCGCCTATGGCGAGACGGCGCCGGACAGCCGGGTGCGCGGGCTGGTGGACGTGGCGCCGCTGCCCGCCGGGCCGGGCGGGCGTAGTGTGTCGCTGAACGTCTACTGGGTGCTGGGAATCGGCAGCGGCAGCGCCAACAAGCCGCTGGCATGGGATTTCCTGCGCCACCTCGCCCGCGCCGACATGGACAGGCTGACCACCACGGAAGGCGCGATCGGCGTCAGGCGCTCCACCTGGGACGATCCGGAGGTCAACCGCCAGGTGCCCTATTACCATCGGCTCGGCTGGCTGCACGACCATGCGCGGCAGATGCCGCTGACCCCGCACCTCGCCGCGATCAGCCATGTGGTGGACGACCTGCTGACCGCCGCCACCACGACCGACACGCCGACGGCCGACCTGCTGGCCCAGGCGCAGGTGCGGGTCGAGGGACTGGCATGAACCCGCCGCTGCGACAGCACTGGCCCATGCCGACAGCCCCGCGCCCGATCGTCATCATCGGCACCGGCGGCATCGTGCGCGACGCGCATCTGCCCGCCTACCGCAAGGCCGGCTTCACGGTCGCGGGCCTGTGCGATCTCGACCACGGGCGCGCAACCGCGCTGGCGGACGAATGGGCAATCCCGGCCGTGTACGCTTCCGTCCAGGACGCGGCGGCGCAGGATGCGGTGTTCGACATCGCCGCGCCACCCGGCGCCCACCCGGACATCCTGCGGGCGCTGCCCACCGGTGCCAGCGTGCTGCTGCAGAAACCGATGGGCCTCGACCTCCGGCAGGCCACCGCAATCCGTGCCGTGTGCCGCGAGCGGCGGCTGAATGCGGCGGTCAATTTCCAGCTCCGCTTCTCCCCCATGATGCTGGCGCTCGCCGATGCGATCGCGCGCGGCCTGCTGGGCGAACTGGTGGAGATCGAGGTGCACCTCAATCTCCTCACCCCCTGGCACCTGTTCCCGCACCTGCGGGCCGATCCGCGGGTGGAGATGGTGTCGCATTCGATCCACTACATCGACACGATCCGGGCCCTCGCAGGGGAGCCGAAGGGCGTGTTCGCGCGCAGCTACGGCCATCCGGCCAGTGCGCTCGCCGACACCCGCACCACGCTGATCCTGGATTACCCGCAGCCGCTGCGCGTCGCGCTGTCGATCAACCACCACCACGATTGGGGCCGCCGGTTCCAGGACGCCAGCTTCCGGGTGGAGGGCACCGACGGCGCCGCCACCGTGAAGCTGGGCCTGCTGCTCGACTATCCCACCGGGGAGCCTGACGAATTGTGGCTGACGCGGCGGCGCGGCGAGTGGGAACAGGTGCCGCTGCCCGGCGGCTGGTTCCCCGATGCCTTCATCGGCCCGATGGCCAGCCTGCAACGCTTCGCCGCGGGGGAGGACGAGCGCCTGCCCACCAGGGTGGAGGATGCGTGGCGCACCATGGCCGTGGTGGAGGCCGCCTACCGATCCAACGACCAGCCGGCGACCCCGGTGCCGAGCGAACAGGACCCCCGATGAAGACCCTTGCCATCCTCGCCGCGCTGCTGCTGGCCGGCACCACCGCTCCGGCGCTGGCGCAAACGGCCACGACGCCGGACGTGCAGCACGAAAAGCTGTGGCTCGGCTCCGCCTGGTATCCCGAACAATGGCCGGAGGAGCGGTGGGAGGCGGACCTCGCGCTCATGAAGGCGCATGGCGCCAACGTCGTGCGCATCGGTGAATTCGCCTGGTCGCGGATGCAGCCGGCGGAAGGCGAGTACGACATGGACTGGCTGGTGCGCGCCGTCCGCATGGCCGGGCGGCATGGGATGAAGGTGGTGATCGGCACCCCCACCGACACGCCGCCCGCCTGGATGACGCAGAAATACCCGGACATCCTGCGGATCGAGGGCGACGGCACGGTCATCGGCCATGGCGGACGGCGGCAATTCTCCATCTCCAGCCCGCGTTATCGGGAACTCGCGCGCGACATCGTGGGGCGGATGGTCGCCGCCGTGGGCCGCGACCCGAACGTGATCGGCTGGCAGATCGGCAACGAATACACCAATGAAAGCTACGACGATGCGGCCCGCGCCAACTGGCACCGCTGGCTGCAGGCGAAATACGGCACGCTGGATGCGCTGAACGATGCCTGGACCACCGCCTACTGGTCGCAGACCTACACCGCCTGGGATCAGGTCCCCTTCAACGAGGAGGTGGGCAATCCCGGCTGGATGCTGGACCTGAAACGCTTCATCACCGATGAATGGGTGGCGTTCCAGGGCAACCAGCTCGACGTGATCCGCGCAGGCGTCGGCCCCGACCAGTTCATCACCACCAATCTCGGCGGGCTCGGCTGGGCGAACAAGTTCGACCGGTACGACATCAATCGTCCGCTCGATTTCGCGTCATGGGACAATTACGTCGGCAGCGGCCACCTGCTGCCCGACCGCAACGGCGCCACGCACGACCTGGTGCGCGGGTGGAAGAAGCGGAACTTCTGGGTGATGGAGATCCAGCCCGGCTTCGTGAACTGGGCGGGGGTCAGCAACATGCTGTATCCGGGCGAGACGCGGGCGATGGCGTGGCAGGCGGTCGGCCATGGCGGCGATGGCATCCTGTACTGGCAATGGCGCAGTGCGCTGAACGGTCAGGAGACGATGCACGGATCGCTGATCGGCCCCGACGGCCAGCCGCTGCCCATCTATGAAGAGGTGACGCGCATCGGCGCCGAGTTCGCCAGGGCGTCGGCGGCGATCGCGGGCACGCAGCCGGTGTCCCCGGTGGCGATCGTGCAGGATTACGACAGCCGCTGGGCCATCGACTTCCAGAAGCATCACCGTGATTACGACCAGATCGAGGTGCTGCTGGATTACTACCGCCCGCTGAAGGCTGCGCTCGGCGCGGTCGACATCGTGGAGGCGGCGGGGCCGCTCTCCGGCTACCGGCTGGTGGTCGCGCCCAACCTGAACCTCATCACGGACGAGCTGGCGCAGCACCTGACGGACTATGTGCGCGGCGGCGGGCACCTGGTGCTGGGGCCGCGCTCCGGGCTGAAGGATGCGTTCAATCGCCTGCACACGACGCGCCAGCCGGGCCCGCTGGCGGAGCTGCTGGGCGGGCAGGTGGAACAGTTCTATGCCCTGGACGAGACGGTCGCCGTCGAAGGCGGCACGGCGGCGATGTGGGCGGAGGACCTGTCCGCCACGCAGGCCGAGGTGCTGCTGCGCTACGGCAAGGCGAATGGCTGGCTGGACGGCCACCCCGCCGCGATCACGCGGGGCGTGGGCAGGGGCCGCATCACCTATGTCGGCGCGCTGATCGACGATGCGCTGATGGCGACGCTGATGGACGGCGCGCTGACGCAGGCCGGCGTCGAACGCGACTTCGCCGTGCCGCCAGATGTGGAACTGATGACGCGGGAGGGCCAGGGCCGCCGCGTCGTGATCCTGATCAATCACGGGCGGGAGGAACGCCGCGTCCCCCTGCCCGCCGCGATGACCGACATCCTGAACGGCGGCATCACCCGCACCCTGACCCTGCCGCCCGAAGGCGTCGCCGTTTTGCAGAGGAACCCCTGATGCTCCGCACCCTCGCTGCCGCTTTGCTGCTCACCGCCGCCCCTGCCGCCATGGCGCAGGAACAGCCATGGCCGATGGACTACCAGCCCGCCGCGGTGGAGGCGCAATTGGGCAAGGTGCAGCAGGGCGTTGCCGCCGGGCCGTTCCAGCCCGAGTGGGACTCGCTGCAAGGCTACCGCACGCCCGAATGGTTCCGCGATGCCAAGTTCGGCATCTTCATCCACTGGGGTCCCTATTCGGTGCCGGCCTTCGCCAACGAATGGTATTCCCGGAACATGTACGTGCCGGGCAACAAGGCGTTCGAGCACCACGTCGCGACCTACGGCCCGCAATCGCAGTTCGGCTACAAGGACTTCATCCCCCAGTTCAAGGCGGAGCAATTCGACCCCGCCGCCTGGATCGCCCTGTTCCGGCAGGCGGGCGCGCGTTACGTCGTGCCGGTGGCCGAACATTGCGACGGCTTCGCCATGTACGACACCGCCTTCTCCAAATGGGATGCGTCGGAGATGGGGCCGCGCCGCGACGTGGTGGGGCAGATCGCCGAAGCCGCGCGGGCCGAAGGGCTGCATTTCGGCCTCTCCAGCCACCGGGCGGAACATTGGTGGTGGTATCACGAGGGGATGCTGTACGACAGCGACGTGCGCGATCCCGCCAATGCGGGCCTCTACGGCCCCGCCGCGCCCACCGGCCTGCCGGCGGTGGACAGCGACACCTGGCCCGACAGCGGCCAATTGCAGAACTGGATGCCGCCAAACCGCGAATTCCTGAACGACTGGATGGCCCGCACATCCGAACTGGTGGACAAATACCAGCCGGAGCTGATCTATTTCGACTGGTGGACCTCCGCCCCGGAGTTCGAGCCGCTGATGCGCGACATCGGCGCGTATTATTACAACCGCTCCGCCGGCTGGGGCGCCCCCGGCATCATCGCCTACAAGGGCGCGCAATTCGCCGAAGGCAGCGCGCTGTTCGACATGGAGCGCGGCAAGAGCGACGCGCTGCGGCTGACCCCGTGGCAGTCCGATACCTCCGTCTCCATCAAGAGCTGGGGGTATGCCCAGAACGACCAGTACCGCACGGCGAAGTCGCTGGTGGCGGACCTGATCGACATCGTGTCCAAGAACGGCAACCTGCTGCTGAATGTCGGACCCAAGGCGGACGGCACCATTCCGGAGGAGATCGCATCCGTGCTGCGCGGCATGGGCGCCTGGCTGGAGGTGAACGGGGAGGCGATCTACGACACGCGGCCCTTCAAGTATTACGGCGAGGGGCCGACCCTGTCGGGGCAGGTCCATGTCGGCGGTCAGGTGGAGGAATCCGCGAAGAAGACCTTCACGCCGCAGGACATCCGCTTCACCACGAAGGACGGCGCGCTCTACGCCATGGGGCTGGAACGGCCGGCCGATGGCGCGGTGCTGGTGACGACGTTGTACCAGGGCACGCCCTATCTCGATCGCGCGATCGACGGCGTGGAGCTGCTGGGCAGCGGCGCGGTGGAATGGCGGCAGACGGCTGAAGGCCTCGCCGTGACGCTGCCGGCCGATGCCAGCGGCGGGATGCCCTATGCGTTGAAGCTGACCTTCAAGGGCGGCTGAGCGATGATGCGATCCCTTGCCCTGCTGCTCGGCGCAGCGCTGCTGCCGCTTTCCGCCTGCGCGCAGACCACGCCCCCGCTGGCCGATGCCGCGTGGAACGCCACCCGTTTCGCCGACCGGCCCGCCATTGCCATGGGCGCGGCGTGGTACCCGGAACACTGGCCGGAGGAGCGGTGGGAGACGGATCTGCAATTGATGCGCGCCGCCGGGTTCAACACGGTGCGCGTGGGCGAGTTCGCGTGGAGTTCGCTGGAGCCGGAGGAAGGCCGCTTCACCTTCGACTGGCTGGACAGCGCCATCGACCTGGCTCACCGGCACGGCATGATGGTGGTGGTCGGCACGCCCAGCGCCGCCCCGCCCGCCTGGCTGACGGCGAAGTACCCGGACACGCTGCGCGTGGACGAGGACGGCAGCCGCGCCGGCCATGGCGGGCGGCGGCACTTCTCCTTCGCCAGCCAGCGTTACCGCGACATGGCGGGGCGCATCGCGGGGGAGATGGCGCGCCGCTATGGCAAACACCCCGCGGTGGTCGGCTGGCAGATCGACAACGAGATCGGCCCGCCATCCTTCGATGCCGAGGCGGTGGCGCGCTGGCACGCGTTCCTTGCACAACGCTACGGCACGATCGACGAGCTCAACGATCGCTGGACGACGCAGTATTGGAGCCAGCACTACAACAGCTTCGACCAGATCCCGCTGCATTCGCGCGGGCAGCACAATCCGGGCCTGCTGCTGGATTTCAAGCACTGGACCACCGCCACCTGGACCGATTTCGTGCAGGATCAGGCGCGGGTGATCCGCGCCGCCGCCGATCCGCGCCAGTTCGTCACCACCAACACGATGTTCTGGAATGCAGGCTTCGACCATTTCGCCCTGCATGACGGCCTCGATATCGCGGCGTGGGACAAGTATCTGGAGGAAGGGCGGGCCGACTGGCCGGACACCGCCGCCAATCACGACCTCGTGCGCGGGTACAAGAACCGCAATTTCTGGCTGATGGAAACGCAGGCGGGCCGCGCCGACTGGGGCCGGATCAACCGCGCGCTCGATCCCGGGCAGGTGCGGGAAATGGCGTGGCAGGCGGTCGGCCACGGGGCCAATGGCGTGCTCTACTGGCAATGGCGCAACGCTGCCGGGGGGCAGGAGCAATATTACGGCTCGCTGCTGGGGCAGGACGGCCAACCCGCGCCGATCTACCGCGAGATCGCGCAGGCCTCCGCCGAGCTGACCGGGGCCGCGCCGCTGCTGGCTGACACCTACCCGGCGGCACAGGTGGCGATGATCTTCTCCTATGACAGCCGCTGGGCGATCGACATCCAGCCGCATCACCGCGACTTCGCCCCGATCCGCCAGTTCACCGACTACTACCGCCCGTTGCGGGCGCAGGCGCAGGGGGTGGAGGTGGTGTCGCCCGATGCCGACATCGCCCGCTTCCCGCTGGTGGTCGCGCCCAGCCTCAATGTGCTGACGGGCGAACAGGCGGCGCATCTGGAACGCTATGTCCGGGGCGGCGGGCATCTGGTGCTCGGCCCCCGGTCGGGCATGAAGGACGATGCCAATGCGCTGTGGCCGCAGCGCCAGCCGGGCCCGCTGGCGGAGCTGCTGGGCGCACGGGTGGCGCAGTTCTACGCGCTGGACGAACCGGTTGGCATCACCGGCACCTACGGCACGGACCAGGTGGCCATCTGGGCGGAGGAGCTGGTACCGGAAGCCGCCGATCTGGCGGTGCTGGCGACCTATACCGATCCCGGCGGCTGGCTGGACGGGAAGCCGGCGGTGGTCAGCCGCCCGCTGGGCGCAGGGCGCATCACCTATGTCGGCGCGTGGCTGGGGCAGGCGGCGATGGCCCGCATCGCCACCGACCTGCTGCGACAGGAAGGCATCGCCCCGGTGGTGCCGGACGCGCATCCGGACCTGGAGATCGCCGTCCGCCAGGGCGCGGGCAAGCGCGTGCTGATCGCCATCAACCATGGGGCCGAGGCGCGCCCCCTCGCCCTTCCCCCCGGCGCGCGGGCCGAAGGTGGCGACTGGACGAACGGCAGCCTGGCTGCGCATGGTGTGGCATGGTTCCGGCTGGGGGATGGGGAATGAGGGTACGGATCGCCTGCGCCGCGCTGGCGCTGCTGGCCGCGGCGCCCGCTCAGGCGCAGGATGGCTGGATCACCGGCTGGCTGTCGCCGCCGATCGCCTACGAACCGCGCATCGCCGATGCGCTGGGCCGCCCGTTCGCTGACGAGACCGTGCGGCAGGAGGTGCGCGCGAGCGTCGCCGGCAGCGAGGTGCGCATCCGCTTCACCAACGAATTGGCCGACGAGGCCCTCGCCATCGGGGCGGCATCGCTGATGCAGCTCGACGCCGCCGGCGCGCCCGTGCCCGGCAGCGCGGTGGCGCTGCGCTTCGGCGGGGCGGCGGGCGTGACGATCCCCGCCGGCGCGCCCTTCGTGTCCGATCCCCTGCCCTTCCCGCTCGCCGCCGGGGAACGCTTCGCCGTGTCGGTGTGGTATCCCGACAGCGCGGAGCCGCCCGCCCATGCCCAGATGCTGGAGATCGTCGGCGAAGGCGACCACACCGGCAGCACCGCGCCCCGGCAGGGCGACCGGGTCCGCGCGCCCGGCATCGTGTCGGCGGTGGAGATCAGTGGCGCGGCACCGACGCAGGTGCTGGTGGCGTTCGGCGATTCCATCACCGAGGGCGCGGGCGCGACGCCCGGCCGGGCGATGGACTGGCCCGCGCAAATGGCACGCCTGCTGGCGGGCGCCGGGCCCGCGGGGCAATGCTGGGCCGTCGCCAATGCCGGGATCAGCGGCAACCGCCTGCTCCATACCGGGCGCGGGCCGAACGCGCTGTCCCGCTTCGACCGGGATGTGCTGGGCGTCGCCGGCGCCACCCACGTCGTGATCCTGGAAGGGATCAACGACATCGGCAAGGTGCGCGATCCGGCGCGGGCCGCGGAACAGGTCACGGCCGCCCAGATCACCGGCGCTTACGCCCAATTGCTGGCGCGGGCGAAGGCGGCGGGGCTGAAGGTGATCTTCGGCACGCTGCTGCCCTACGAAGGCGCCGCCTATGCCGATGCGGCGGGGGAGCAGCGGCGGCAGGCGGTCAATGGCTGGCTGCGCGCCAATGCGGCATCGTTCGACGGGCTGATCGAGTTCGAACCGGCGCTGGGCGACCCGGCGAACCCCGCCGCCATGCGCGCCGAGTACCAGACGGGCGACGACCTGCACCCCAACGATGCCGGCTACACCGTTATGGCGCAGACCGCGCTGCCCGTCGTGCTGGCGCAGGGCTGCGGCGCGACACCACCCGGCTAAATCACCAGGGGGTTGAGCGCGCCACGCTGATCCCGCGCACATCGTTGGGCCAGTCGCCCGACACCGCGCAATAGAAATGGTACAGCGCGCCGTCGTGATAGACGATGGCGGGCTTGTGGGCGTATTTCTCGTCCACCGTGCCCGGCGGGCCGGCATCGACCAGCACCTCCCCCACCTTCGCGAAGTCCGTCGGGCTGGTGCCGATGGCGAGGAGGTCGCGCGCCTTGCCATCGCTGCTGAGGCCGAAATAGAACATCGCCCATTCATCGCCATGGCGCAGCACCACGGGGTCGCTGGCGAAGCGGTCGTCATACGACCGGCCGGCCACGCCATTGCGCAGCAGCGGGCTGGCCGGGTGCCGGGTCCAGGTCACGAGGTCAGGCGAGGTGGCGAGGCCCGTCTGCTCCACCCACCGCCGATCCGCCGTCTTGGCATTGTAGTAGAGGTGATACGTATCACCGATCTTCGAAAGGTACGGCTTGTACAGCCCGCCCCGCTCCCACTCCGCGCCATCCTCCGCGCGCAGGATCGGCGGCCCGCGCTCCCAGCTCATCAGGTCGTCGCTGAAGGCGAGGCCGATCACCGCCGGTCCTTCCTCGTAACCCGGGCTGGGATAGGCGTGCCACGCGCAGACATAACGGCCATCGACCCGGATCAGACGGCCGGGCGATTGCAGGTCGTTGTCGCGCAGGATGGAGGCGGTGGCGATGTTGTAGCGGGTGACCGGGTCCGCCGGGTCCCGCGCCAGGATGACGCCCAGCCGCTGCCATTCCACCAGATCATCCGACACCGCGATGCCGGTCTGGTACCCGGTGCCGTCGAAACCGACATAGGTCAGGTAGAAGCGGCCATCATGGGTGAAGACGAACGGGCAATCGACCGCCTTCTCGTCGAAATCGCCCGCTCTGCCGGTGCCAGCCAGCACCAGCCGGCCGATCTTGTGCGGCGTGCGATACGGCGCCAGCGGATCGTTCGCCGCCGTGACCGCCGCACCCATCGTGGTGCAGCCGGGCAGCAGCAGCGCCCCC
This sequence comes from Croceibacterium sp. TMG7-5b_MA50, assembly GCF_039830145.1. NCBI lineage: Bacteria > Pseudomonadati > Pseudomonadota > Alphaproteobacteria > Sphingomonadales > Erythrobacteraceae > Croceibacterium > Croceibacterium sp. TMG7-5b_MA50. The sequence continues at coordinate 173,006 of NZ_CP156083.1, forward strand.
ACCATCGCGCCGCCGCCTGCCAGCATCATGCGCCGGTCCAGTCCCTCGCCCATCTTTCGCTTGCCTTCGTGTCGCTTCGTTATTGGGCGGATTGTGCCACACGATCCCATAGTATAATAGTACGAATGATGACGCCGCAGGAGCGGCGCGCCACAAGGGATTCGGGTGATGACGGGACATTTCTCTCGCCGCGGCTTCATGCATTGCGCCGCCTGTGCCACCGGGGCAGCGGGCGCCGCCGCGCTTTCCCCCGCCGCGCTGGCGCAGGCCCGTGCCGCCGCGCTGCGCGGGCAGGAAGTGGTGCATGAATTCCCCTACGGCGCGGTGAAGCTGACGGGTGGCCGGATCAAGGAGCAGTTCGACCACATCCACGCGCATTACCTGGCCCTCGACAATGATCGCGTGCTGAAGGTCTTCCGGGAGAATGCCGGCATGCCCGCCCCCGGCCCGGACATGGGCGGGTGGTACGACCGCGATGGCTTCGTCCCCGGCCTCACCATCGGGCAGTATATCTCCGGCCTTGCGCGCCTCGGCGCGGCGACCGGCGACCAGGCCGCGCATGACAAGGTGGCGGCGCTGGTGCGCGGCTGGGGGGAGGCGATGATCCGCGCCGACAACCCCTATGCCGGGCCCAAGGCGCAGGAGCAGTGGGCCGCCTATGTCATGGACAAATACGTCGTCGGCCTGGTCGATGCCTACCGCCTCAGCGGCGTGGAGGAGGCGCGCACCCTGCTGCCCGCCATCATCGAGAAGTGCCGCCCCTACATCTCCCCGGTATCGCGCGACCGGATCGGCAAGGTCGATCCGCCCTATGACGAGACCTATGTCATTTCGGAGAACCTGTTCCATGTGGCGGAGATCACCGGCGACCGGAAATATCACGACATGGCGGTGCATTACCTGCTGAACCGCGAATGGTTCGATCCGCTGGCGGCGGGGCAGGACGTGCTGCCGACTAAGCATGCCTACAGCCACACGATCGCGCTCAGCTCCGGCGCGCAGGCCTACCTGCACCTTGGCGACGAAAAGTACCGGCAGGCGCTGGTGAATGCCTGGCGCTTCATGGAACCGCAGCGCTTCGCATCGGGCGGCTGGGGGCCGGAGGAGCAGTTCGTGCCGCTGGGCGAAGGGCGCCTCGCCGCCAGCCTGAACAGCAGCACCGCCCATTTCGAAACGCCGTGCGGCGCCTTCGCCGACCTGAAGCTGGCGCGATATCTGATCCGCTTCACCGGGCAGCCGATGTATGGCGACGGGCTGGAACGCACGCTCTACAACACGATGCTCGCCACCCGCCTGCCGGACAGCAATGGCGGCTATCCCTATTACTCCGATTACAGTTCGGACGGGCAGAAGCGGTACTACCATCAGGAATGGCCGTGCTGTTCGGGCACGCTGGTGCAGGGCGTGGCGGATTACGTGCTGAACGTTTTCTTCCATGATGACGACAGCTTGCTGGTGAACCTGTTCACCCCGTCGGAAGTCACCTGGGACCGCTCCGGCGGCGCGGTAACGGTGGTGCAGGAAACCGAATATCCCGCGACCGACACCGTGCGCCTGCGCGTGGCGGAACCGGGCAATGGCCGCTTCGCGCTGAAGCTGCGCGTCCCCGCCTGGACCGACGGCGCGCGCCTGACCGTGAACGGGCAGGCGGTCGCGGCGACGCCGGGCGAACTCGCCACGATCACCCGGCAGTGGGCCGCGGGCGACGTGGTGGAGATGGTCGTGCCGCAGCCGCTGCGCGCCCTGCCCATCGCGCCCGAGAACCCGGAGACAGCCGCACTGATGCGCGGCGCGGTGATGTATGTCGGCCTGAACCCGTGGGAGGGGATCGACCAGCAGGTCGTCGCCCTGCCGCAGGCGCTGGAGCCGATGCCGGGGCATGACGAATCCTACCGGGCGAAGGTGGACGACCGGAACCTGGTGTTCGTCCCCTATTACGACGTCGATACAGAGACTTCCGCCACCTACTTCAAGATCGCCTGATGGCCGGGCCACGCATCTACGCCACTTACCTGATCGAGACCGCCTTCCCGCTGGAGCAGGCGGCCGCGACCATGGCCGGCGAACAATCCACCGGCACCTTCGTCCGCGTGCCGGGGGAGACGGACGAATTGCGGGAGGCGCATGCCGCCCGCGTGGAACAGGTGACGGAAATGGGCGAGGTCGCCGCGCCGTCGCTCCCCGGCTCCGGCCTGCCGAAGGATGGCGGCGATGGCCGGCGCCGGCAGGCGCGCGTGGTGCTGTCCTGGCCGCTCAACAATATGGGCCCGTCGCTGCCCAACCTGCTGGCGACAGTCGCGGGCAATTTGTCGGAACTGCGCGCCTTTTCCGGGCTGAAGCTGACCGACCTGACCCTGCCGCCCGACTTCCTGGACAAGTACCAGGGGCCGCAATTCGCGGTGGCCGGCACGCGCGCGCTGACCGGCGTGTACGACCGCCCGATCATCGGCACCATCATCAAGCCCAGCGTCGGCCTCTCACCAGAGGCCACCGCCGACCAGGTGCGCGTGCTGGTGGAGGCGGGCGTCGACTTCATCAAGGATGACGAGCTGCAGGCGGACGGGCCGCATTGTCCGTTCGATGCCCGGATCAGCGCCGTCATGCGCGTCATCAACGACCATGCGGAGCGCACCGGCAAGAAGGTGATGTTCGCCGCCAATCTGACGGGCGAGATCGACGAGATGCTGGCCCGCCACGATCATGTCGTGGCCGAAGGCGGCACCTGCATCATGGCCAGCCTCAATTCCATCGGCCTGCCCGCGATGAAGGTGCTGCGCGCCCATGCCCGCCTGCCGATCCACGGCCACCGCAATGGCTGGGGCATGATGGGCCGCTCGCCGGTGCTGGGGATGAGCTTCATCGCCTGGCAGAAGCTGTGGCGGCTGGCGGGCATCGACCATGTCCATGTGAACGGCATCGCCAACAAGTTCTGCGAACCGGACGACAGCGTGATCGCGTCGGCGCGCGAGTGCCTGACGCCGATGTTCGCCTCCCCGCACAAGGGATGCGAGATCATGCCGGTCTTCTCCTCTGGGCAATCCGCGCGGCAGGCGGCGCCGACCTTTGCCGCGCTGGGCAGCGACGACCTGATCTTCGCCGCGGGCGGCGGGATCATGGCGCATCCCGGCGGCCCGGCGGCAGGCGTGCGCGCGCTGCGCCAGGCCTGGGCCGCGGCCATCGCCGGCGTGCCGGTGGAGGACGCCGCGCGCGACGCGCCCGAGCTGGAGGCGGCGCTGCGGGCCTTTGCCGGGTGACGCCGCTCTACGCCTATTACGGCGATGATTTCACCGGATCGACCGACGTGCTGGAACAGCTCGCCGAAGGCGGCGTGCCGGCGGTGCTATTCCTCCGTCCGCCGGACGAGGCCTTGCGCGCCCGCTTCCCCGATGCGCGCGCCGTCGGCCTCGCAGGGGACAGCCGCAGCCGTTCGCCCGCGTGGATGGACGCGTATCTGCCCGCCGCCTTCAACGCGTTGGGCGATGCGACGCTGGTCCATTACAAGACCTGCTCGACCTTCGATTCCGCGCCCGACACCGGCAGCATCGGCCGGGCGCTGGAGATCGGCCTGAAGCAACATGGCGCCCCGGCGGCGATCGTCGTCGGCGCCCCGCACCTCCGCCGCTACGTCGCCTTCGCCAACCTGTTCGCCGCGCAAGGGGCGGACACCTTCCGCATCGACCGGCACCCGACCATGGCGCACCATCCGGTGACGCCCATGCGGGAGGCGGACCTGATCCGCCACCTCGCCGCGCAGACCGCCACCCCCATCGGCCACGTCCCGCTCGACCGTATCCGCGCAGGGCAGATCGACGCCGCCTTCGATGCCGCCGCCGCGCCTGCCGTGCTGTTCGACGGGATGGAGGAGGCGGACCTGCTGGCCACCGGGCGCCTGCTGCTGGCGCGCGGGCTTCGTTTCGCGGTCGGCAGTTCGGGCGTGACGCGGGCGCTGGTGCTGGCGTGGCGGGCGGCCGGGCTGGTCGCCGATCCGCCGCCACCCGCCGCCGCCGCGCCGGTCGATCGCCTGCTGGTGGTCAGCGGCTCCTGCTCCCCCGCGACCGCCGCCCAGATCGCCCGCGCCGCTGCCGACGGCTACGCCGCGATCCGCGCCGACGTGCCCGCTCTGCTGCGCGGCGAGACGGCGGAGGAGGAGCGCCTCGCCGCCAGTGCCACGCAGGCGCTGGCCGACCGGAGCAGCTTCGTCGTCCATTCCGCCGAGGGTCCGCTGGGCAATGCCGCACCCGCCGCGGGCGACCGGCTGGGCGCCGCGCTGGGCCGGGTCGCGGCACGGGTGATCCGTACCGCCACCCTGCCCCGCGTGCTGTTCGCGGGCGGCGACACGTCCAGCCACGGCGTCGCGCAGCTGGGCATCGACGCGCTCACCTGGGCCGCGCCGGTGGAACGCGGCGCGCCGCTGGTGCGCGCCACTGCCGCCGATCCGGTGGTGGACGGCCTCCAACTGGTGCTGAAGGGCGGCCAGATCGGCGAGGCCGATTTCTTCGAGCGTGTGCGGCGGGGCGGCTGATGATCCCGGCCGCCACGCTCGCCTTGCTGCTCGCCGCCGGTCCGGGCGCGCATGCCGATCCGCCGGCGATCGGCGCCGCCGGCGATTCCTGCACCACCGTGCCCGCGATGCCGGCGATTATCCGCGACTACCACCTGCAGACCCTCGCCGCGCGCACCGCCAACCGCCCCTACCCCCGCGCACCGGCGGAAGCGGCGAAAGCCTACAGCGCATGGCAGCGGAGCTTGCGCGACACCGACTTCGCCGGCCAGTGCCGCTACCGCGAGGCGAACCGCCTGCTGGGGGAGCGGCCGGAGGTGGTCTTCTTCGGGGATTCCATCACGGAGGCATGGCCCGACGTCAGCCCCGGCTTCTTCCCGGCGCGCTGGATCAATCGCGGCATCGCCGGGCAGACGACCGCACAGATGATCGGCCGCTTCCGCGCCGACGTGATCGACCTGCATCCCGCGAGCGTCCACATCCTGGCCGGCATCAACGACATCGCCGGCGCGACCGGCCCCGCCACGCTGGACCAGATCGCCGGCAATATCGCCAGCATGGCCGAACTCGCCCGCCTGCACGGCATCCGCGTGGTGCTGGGCACCCTGCTGCCCGCGGGCGCCTGGCAGGGCGACGATCATGCCGACCGCGCGGCGGCGGTGGCGGCGCTGAACGACTGGCTTCGCCGCTACGCCGCGGCACAGGGCATCACGCTGATCGACTACCACCCGGCCCTGGTCGCGGCGGGCGACGGCATGGCCGCGGACCTCAGCGCCGACGGCATCCACCCCAACGCCCGCGGCTACACCGTGATGGAACGGACCGCCCGCGCCGCCTTGCCGTAAGAGTTTCTGTTATACGGCGTAGGCGTGATCGGTTTCGACCTCGATCTCGTGCTCACGTTCGCGCGCCAGGCGGATGTTCCAGCTGGCCTGCATGCGCAGCAGCGTTTCGGCGCTGATACCAAATACCTTTTCCAGCCGGATCGCCATGGTTGGCGACAGGTCGGACCGACTGTTCAGCAGCGCACTCAGCGCCTGCCGGCTGACATGCAGCAGCCGCGCGGCCTCGCCAATCGTCAATCGATGCGCCTCGATGATCTCGATCCGCACCCATTCGCCCGGATGGACGGCCACCGAATGATGTAGAGTGATCGCCATCAGTGATAATCCTCCAGATCAAGGTCGATGATCGCGCCGTCCGGGTTGATCGAAAAGGTCATCCGCCAGTTCCGGGTGACGGTGAGCGACCATACGCCGGCCCGATCGCCCGTAAGCAGATGCGCGTTGTAATTGGCCGGGATGCGCAATTCGTCAGGCCCGCCAGCGGCGTCAAGGAAGACCAGCATCCTACCCACCCGTGCAGTGACCTTGGCATCCAATCCGCGTGAGTTGCCGGTCGTGAAGAACCGTTCAAGCGCCTTATGCCGGATAGTGTCGATCTTCACCCTGACTATGTAAAGCCACACGCGTCAGATCGTCAAGCGTGACTTGACACGCCTACAGCGCCGCCAGGTCCAGCACCACGTGGCGGATGCGGCGGCGGCCTTCGGTGTAGGTGATGTGGACCAGCCCGTCGCGCGACTGGATTACCGCCGGGTAGGCATAGCCGCTGCTGATCGGTTCCGCCGCCAGCACCAGCACATTGCGCCAGTGGACGCCGTCATCCGACAGGCCGACATTCAGCGGGTAGCGGGTGCCCTTCGCCTTCTCCTCCGGCGAGTGGGCGGAATGGTTGTAGACGATCAATTGCCGCCCATCCTTCAGCGTCACGGCATCGGTGCCCGAATTGGGATTGGGCAGGTCGGTCGCGATCAGCGGGCGCCAGGTCGCGCCATTGTCCTGCGAGAAGGTGCTGACCACCACCCCCTGCCGCGACCGGCCGACCGCCTGCAGCGTGCCATCGGGCGCGAACAGGATCGAGGGCTGGATCGCATCGAAGTTCGGCCCCGGCTCCACCGCCGGGCTGCGGGTCCAGCTCTGCCCGCCATCGCTGCTGCGTTCGAAGTGGATGCGCCAGACATCGCCCGGCGCCTCCGTGCTGGAGGGGGACAGCCAGGTTCCGTCGGGCAGCACGACCGGCTTGTTCTTGATCGGCCCCAGGATCCCGTCGGGCAGGCGGCGCGGCTCCCCCCAGGTCTCGCCACCGTCGGCGGAGGATACGACCATGCCCCACCATGTCTGCGGCGACGGCCCGACCTTGTAGAACAGGTGCAGCGGCCCCGCCGGGTCCTGGAACAGGACCGGGTTCCAGGTCGGCTGCCGCGTGCCGTCCGCCTGCACGCCATTGGCGACGGAGCGCGCCTCCTCCCACCCGGCGGCACCGCGGCGGGCGAACCAGATCTCCACGTCGGGGTTCCGCTCCCGCGTACCGCCGAACCAGGCGGCGGCGATGGTGCCGTCCGCCGTCTCCACGATCGTGGAGGCGTGGCTCTGCGGGTACGGCGCGTCGGTGTAGGTGTATTCGGACACGCGGATCGCCGGGTGGGCGGCCGCCTCCTGCGCGCTCGCCGGCGATGGCGACAGGACCGGACAGGCGAGCGCCGCCAGCAGGGACGCGGCCAGTGGCCGATACAGCTTCATGTCTGCTCTCCTCTCCTGGGCCCCGGCAGCGGCGCCGGATGTCCCAAAACGCGCATGTTCGAACCGCAGAAATACACAGGCAATCGAAAGTCGCCAGCTTGATTCCGTCATATTATATGCTACGCATACAAATGGAGAGGATGGCAGGTGCTGGCGGTCAAGACCAGCGGCGGACCGTCGATGTCGCAGGCGATTGGCAGGGCACGACGCGCCGGTTCCGGCCCCGTCGCCATGTCCTGTCTCCTGCGCGGCTGATGGATGGTCGCCAGCACCCTTCCTTCCCCTGATGACCGCGCCCCGGCGCGTAAAAAGAACAAACGATACCAGGGAGAAGAGTGATGAAGGCTTCGTCGAGCACCGTTCGCCGTCCGGCCCGCGCCGGCCTGCATAGCGGCCTGTTGGCCACCAGCGCGCTGACGCTGTTCGCCGCTGCCACGGCCCATGCGCAGGAAGCGCCCGTTCCCCCCGCCGCCCCCGTGGCGCAGACCGCCGCCGAACAGATCGCCGCGGAGTCGGCGGCAGAGGCGCCGGGCGGGGAGATCGTCGTCACCGGCAGCCGCATCCGCAGCGCCACGCTGACCTCCCCCAGCCCGATCCAGGTCATCAGCGAGGAGGCGATCGAGAACACCGGCTCCATCAACATCCTCGACGTGTTGCAGGAAAACCCGGCCTTCGGCGTGCCGGGCGCCAGCCGCACCACCAACACGTTCGGCACCAATCCGGGCCTGTCCACCGTCAACCTGCGCAACCTCGGCGCCTCGCGCACGCTGGTGCTGATCGACGGGCGCCGCACGGTGGCGGGCATTCCGGGATCGAGCGTGGTGGACGTGAACATGATCCCGTCCTCCTTCGTGGAGCGGGTCGATGTCCTCACCGGCGGCGCTTCCTCCGTCTACGGCTCCGACGCGATCGCGGGCGTGGTGAACTTCATCTACAAGAAGAACTACGAAGGGATCGCCGCCAATGTGCAGGCCGGCATCTCGGAGGAAGGGGATGACGAGCAATATTCCGCCAACCTCACCTTCGGGCGCAACTTCGCCGATGGGGCGGGCAATGCGCTGTTCTTCGTCGGCTGGCAGCGGGAGGGGTTGGTGGAGAACACCGCCCGCGACTTCTCCGCGCGCGACTATGTCAGCCTGGGCACCACGCAGCGGCGCGGCAATCCCAGCGACGACAATCTGACCGCCGCGCAGAACCTGTTCCAGCGGCTCTACGCTCCGTCGAGCGTCGGCCCGGCGGGCGTGTTCTCGATCGCCGGCACGGGCAACCGGATCATCAACCCGGACGGCACCGTGCGCGCCTACAGCGAGGCGACGGATGGCTTCAACCGTGCGGAATACGGCGCCATCGCATCGCCGGTGGAACGCATCACCTTCGCCACGCGCGCCAATTACGATGTGTCGGACGGGGTGAACGTGTTCCTGGAAGGGACGTTCAACAAGGTCGATACCAAGGGCTATCTGGAGGCATCGCCGCTGCGCACCGACGGCGCGCTGGGTGCCTTCCCCGCCAGCGGCAATGCCAACGGCTATTTCAACATCGAACACCGCGTGTTCGCCGCCAACGGCACGTCGCAGATCGTGCGCAACCCGTTCGTGTCGAACGCGGTCTATGCCGCCGCCAACGACCGCACGGGCGACGGGCTGAAGGATGTCAGCTTCCTGCTGCGCACCACCATGTTCCCGCCGGGCACGCGCGCCGTCACGACGGAGCGGCAGAACTTCCGCCTGGCCTTCGGCACCGACATCGACCTTGGCGGCAGCTGGACGGCGGACGCATATTACAGCTACGGCTTCACCCGCGCGGATACGCGGATGGACGGGCTCGCCAACCTCTACAACGTGGCGAATGCGTTGCAGGTGGTGCCCGACATCAACGACGTGAACCGCAACGGCAGCACGACCGACGCCATCTGCCTCGATGCCAATGCCCGCTCCGCCGGATGCGTGCCGCTGAACCCGTTCGGCCTCAATGCCGACGGGTCCAGCCGCATCAGCGCCGATGCGATCAATTATGTCCGCGCCAGTTTCCAGGCCAACGCGCTGCAGCAATTGCATGTCGCCGCGGCCAATATCAGCGGCTCCCTGTTTACCCTGCCCGCGGGCGCGGTGCAGGTGGCGGCGGGCGTGGAATACCGGCACGAAAGCAGCCGCGACATCTTCGACCCGCTGACCAACCAGGCCCGCAACGGTTACACCCAGGCGACCGACACGGTCGGCAGCTTCGACGTGAAGGAAGCCTACGGCGAAATCGTGGTCCCGGTGCTGGCGGAACAGCCGTTCTTCCACAACCTGACGCTGCGCGGCGCGGCGCGCATCTCCGACTATTCCACGGTGGGCGCGTTCTGGGCCTATAATGGCGGGATCGAATGGTCGCCGGTGCCGGATGTACGGCTGCGCGGCGTCTACGCCCGCGCGGTGCGCGCGCCCAATATCGGGGAGCTGTTCGCCGCGCCGCAGGCGGGCATCACCTCCATCACCGATCCGTGCCAGGGCATCACGCTCGCCAGCACCGGCGCGCTGGCCGACAATTGCCGCGCCGCGCCCGGCGTGCTGGCAAACATCCAGGCCAACGGATCGTTCACGCTGACCGTGCCCGACCTGCAGGGCGTCGGCACGCTGACCGCCAACAACCCCGACATCCAGGAGGAAACGGCGACCACCTGGACGCTGGGCGTGGTGGTGAACCCGCTGTCGATCGACGCGCTGAGCGGGCTGACCGTCAGCGCCGACTATTTCAACATCGAGCTGGACGATGCAATCAACCGCATCAGCCAGGCGGTGGTGCTGAACAAGTGCTACGCGCAGGGGCTGCCCGAATTCTGCCAGTTCGTCACCCGCCGCTCCACCGCCAGCGGCGCGTTCAGCTCCGGATCGGTGGATCAGGTCGTGCGCGCGCTGGTGAACAGCGGCGGCCTGGTGACGGAGGGGCTGGACTTCACCGCGTCCTACACCTTTGAACGGTTCGGCGGGCGCGCGGCCATCTCCGCCTCGTGGACGCACCTGCTGGAAGACGGCAGCACCCCGCTGGCGGGCGATGCCTTCGACAGCCAGATCGGGGAACTCGGCACGCCGAAGGATACCGCTAATGTCTCGCTGACATGGGACAATGACCGGTTCGGCGCCACGATCAGCGCCGAATATATCGGCCCGCAATATCTCGATTACGAGAACTTCCAGACCCGCTACGTCCTGGCGGACGGGTCGCTGCCCGATCGCAGGTACTTCCGCGTGGGCAGCGTCATCTACACCGATGCGCAGATCCGCTTCGACGTGATGGAGGAGGTGGAGCTGTTCGCCGGCGTCAACAACCTGTTCGATGTCGACCGGCCGCAGATCTACACCGGGATCGAGGCGAACGTGAACGGCATCTTCGACCCGATCGGTCGCCGTTACTACGCCGGCGGACGCTTCCGCTTCTGACCGGCTTCCCCCCTCGCCCGGCTTGCCATGGCGAGGGGAATTCTGCGTCTTTGACGGCGAAAGCAGCAGGTTAGCAAGCAAAGCACCGCGCCTGCCGCACGATTCATCCCGCCTCAGCGCCGATCCGGCGCAATTCCTGCCTGTGTTGCATCTGCGAACGCTTGTCGCGCATCGCCCCATGATGTTGGAGGCCGATGGTTGCTGCGTTGCAGCAACCTGCCACCGCATCGTGCCACCACACCGGGCGTGCGCGAACCGACGTAGATGAAGACAGGAGATACGCCGATGAAGCGTTCATTCGGCCGCTGGACCAGTTTCGCCGCCCCCACCACGGCCGCCATGCTCGCGCTCGCAGGTTGCGGCGCGCAGGAAAGCGCCCCGCCGCCGGCGGTCGAGGCGACCACCGCCGTCGCCGATGCGCAGCCGACCCTCGCCCCGCCCGGCGCGGCGGAGTTCACGACGGCGTGGGCCGATGCCTGCCCCTCGGCGCAGCCGGTCAGCACCGCGCTGTGCAAGTCGAAGGGTCTGACCGACCCCAATTTCAGCTGCGATTTCGGCCTGGGTGAGGACGAATATCGCCGCCACACCGCCGAACTGGCGCGGGGCGACGAAAGCTGGGAACTGGCGGATGCGGAAAACGCCTGCCAGGTGGGCGCCGAGGCCTGACCGGACGGCGGCCTGCGGGCCCCGCCGATCGCGGGACCGCAGGCCGCCACCGCCGCTAACGCGGGGTGACGTCGATGGCGGACACGATTGCCTCCCCCACCACCCCGGCGAAGTCGAGCACCAGCAGGCCGTCTTCCGCCACCGCCGGCAATTCCACGATCGTCGCGCGCATTCCGCCGCCCGCGCGCTCCACCGGGTCGATCCGCACCGATGCCCGGCCGCCCGCCTGCACCGTGAACACCCGCTTGCCGGCTTCCGTCTCCACCGGGTCGAACAGGTGCAGCCTGACGGTGTAGTCGCCGTCGGGCAGCGGCAGGGAATAGCGGAACGACTGCCCCGCACGCCAGCTGGCATACAGGTCCGGCACCGTCGCGCCCGCCACCACCTTGGGGGCCGCGCGCTGCTCGTTGGTGGCGTAGAGTTCGCGGCGATATGGATTCAGCGTCCAGCCCAGCCCCCCGTCGAAGAAATTGTCGGAGCCATAGCGGGTGCCATCCGCCAGCGTGACACCGGCCAGCGATCCGGTCCGCACATGCAGCGCCCGCCCCGGCCCGGACCAGCGCAGCGCCATGGCGTCGCGCTGACCACCCGCCACCGCCTCGATCCGGTTCTCCCCGGCCGCCAGTTCGACGCCGGGCCACACGCAGACGAAATTTGCGCAGGGCACCGTGCCCAGCGCACGGCCATTCACCGTCAGCGACGCTTCCGGCGCGTTGGAATAGGCGCGCACCTCGATCACGCGATAGGCGCGGTCGACATAACGGCTGCCGGTCAGGTGCAGCACGGGCTGGTCGCTCCACGCCGCCTTGTAGAACCAGAACGCATCCTTGCGGATCGCCCGGTCGAAGGTGACAAGGCCCTTGGTGTTGATGTCGCTGCTGTCGCCTTCCTCGCGCAAATCGCTGGTGGCGTCGAACATCTGCCACACCCAGGTGCCCCACAGGAAGTCGAGCGGGGCCAGTTCCTTCCACGACAGCTCGTGCACCGCGGACTGGATCTCCTCCGCCTGCGGGCGGTAGATGCTCTCGATCTTGCCGCCATGGACGTTGTCGGTGTGCTGCGTGGTCGCGCCGCCCGCGCCATATTCGCCGACGCCCACCGGCAGGTCCGGCATCTCCGCGTGGTAGCCGCGCATCACCCCGCCCAGCCGCGTGGCATCGGCCACCCGGCCCGACACGTACCAGCCGTAATACAGGTTGAAGCCGACGGAGTCCGCCGTGCCGGAGGTGTAGTCGCGCCCGTCATCCGCCTCCCCCGGCAGCACTTCGCAGCAGGCGGCGATGGTGGTCGGGCGGCTCGGGTCCTCGCGCTTCGCCACCGCGTCCAACGCCTCCATCAGCGGGCGGGCGTTCGACGGGGTCAGGCCCTTGGAGGACCAGTTGGTGATCTCGTTGCCGATGCCCCACACCGCCACTGACGGGTGGTTCTGGTTCTGGCGGATCAGCTCCACCATCTGCGCCTCCGCACTCGCGCGCATCTGCGGCGGGGTGTCGGCGATACCGGGGATGGAGGCGAGATTGACCAGCCCCAGCTCCGCCCACAGCATCATGCCGGTGCGGTCGGCGAGGTCGTAGAACGTGCCCGCATGGTTGTAATGCGCCAGCCGGATCGAATTGGCGCCGACTTCCCGGATCAGGTCCATGTCCTGCTGCTGGTCGGCCTCGCTGATCGCCCAGCCCTTCTCCTGCCGGTCCTGGTGGCGGTTGACGCCGCGCAATTGCAGCTTGCGCCCGTTCAGCAGGAAGCCCCGGTCCGGATCGACCGCCACGGTGCGCAGGCCCAGCGGCTGCTCCACGCGGTCCAGCACCGTGCCGTCACGCCCGACCAGTTCGGCCACCATGCGGTAGAGGTAGGGATCGGCCAGGCCGTTCCACCGGTGCGGGTTGGCGATGGTCAGCGCCACCTCCCGCTCCGCCGCCGCGCCCGCGCCCAGCCGCAGCGCCTGCTCCCGCCCGGCGACCTGCCCGCCGGCGGCGTCGAGCACGCTGGTGCGCAGCGTGAAGCGCCCCGCTTTGCCCGCATTGCGCAGCCGCGCCAGCACGGAAACGGAGGCACTGGCATCGTCCAGCGCGGTGATCCGGCCGTAGAGGCCCGGCCCGCCATGATCCATCAGGTCGATATGCGCCGCATCCACGCTCAGCAGCGACACGGGCCGGTACAGCCCGCCATACATGAAGAAGTCGCCCGATATGGGCACGATGAACTCGGTCGTGCTGCCGGGTTCGGGCTTGGAATTGTCCACCCGGACGGCCAACACGTTCTCGCCCGCGCGCACCGCGTCGGTCGCATCCAGCCGGAACCGGCTGAACGCCCCCTCGTGCCGGCCCAGCTTCCGGCCGTTGACCCACACCTCCGCGATGATGCTGGCGGCGTCGAACTGCAAGAAGGTGCGCTGACCGGCGGCACCTTCCGGAAGCGTGAAGCGCAGGCGATACCAGCCGATCCCGCGCGTCGTGTCGGCATCGGCGCGGCGGGTCAGGTCGTAATTGCCCAGCCTGTTCCAGGTATGCGGCACCGCGACCTGCTGCCATCCCGCATCGTCGAAGCCGGGCGCGCTGGCATCGCCTGCCACCTCCCCCAGATGGAACCGCCAGCCATCCGCCAGCGGCGTCTCCGTCCGGGCATGGGCCAGCGCGGGCAGGAGGATGAGCAGCAGCGCGACCAGCCAGCGGGGCATCTTCGTATTCATCATGTCACGATCCGTCCGGGCTGCCCGTTCACGCGGACATTCTCCATCCGCACATTGCTGGTGTCCCGCGCGACCAGGGCGGTGCGTTCGGGATCGGTCAGGGTCACGTCGATATCCTTCAGCAGGATGTCGCTGATCCGGGTGGTCGGATTGCCGCTGATCGTGCCGAAGCTGCGCGTGGTGCCGCGCACATCCTCTATCACCACGTCGCGGATGATCGCACCCGGCATCTGCGGTTCGACGCGGGTCCCGTGGTTCAGCCGGGCGTTGACGATCAGGCCGATCGCCGGGTCGGTCCAGCTGAAGTTGGGGATGTCGGTGCCGTAGAACACCTCCCCATTGTGCCAGCGGGTCACCGGGGTCGGCGCCTCTTGCAGCCACACGCCCTTCACCCGCAGCTTCTCGTACACCTGGCCCGGCGTGTCCGGCCGGATCTTGAAGCGGATGGTCGGGATGTCGCCCACATTGACGATGCGTTCGACCAGCACGTCGCGGATGATCGTGGCATTGGTGCCGTAGGTGACGCAGCCCAGGCCATGTTCGAACACGCAATCGTGGATATGGATGCGTTCCACCGGCGGCGCCTCGGCATAGGCTGCCGCGCCAGGGCCTTGCGTGCCCTTCAGCGCGATGCAGTCATCGTCGACGGAGAACCGGCAGCGGCGCACCACCATGTCCTGGCAGCTGTCGAGGTCCACCCCGTCGCTGCTGGGCGCGCGGATCTCGTGCGGGACCACGAACCGGCAATCCTCCACCACGCCGTTGCGGCAACGGTACATGTGCAGGTTCCAGAAGGCCGGGTCCTTGAAGGTGACGCCGCTCACCAGCACGTCGTCGCTATCCTCGATGCTGAGCAGTTGCGGCAGGTGGTAATAGACCTTGTTGCCGTTCAGGCTCTCGTCCGGCAGCGTGAAGAACCGCCGCCAGAACGGCTCCCCCGATCCGTCCAGCGTGCCGGGGCCGACGATGCGCAGGCCATGATTGTCCTTCGCGTTCACCAGCGCCAGCCGCAACGGCTCCGGGTAGGCTTCCACGAAGCGGCGCATGACCAGCGGGTAGTCGGCGAGGTCGCCCGACCCCTTCAGCACCGCGCCCCGGCGCAGTTCCAGCCCCACGCCCGGCTTCAGCCAGACCGAACCGCTGACGAAGGTGCCGGCGGGCACCGCCACCATCCCGCCGCCATCACGCGCGCAGGCATCGATCGCCGCCTGGATCGCGCGCGTGTTGACGGTGCGCCCGTCATCGATCGCGCCATGGTCGCGGATGTTCACCACGCGCCCCCTTCCCTGCCGCTGCGCCAGCACCGCGCCCGGCAACGCGGTCAGGATCATCGGCACCGGCAGCGCCAGCAGCAGTTTGCGCCGCGTGGTCACGAGCGTCCCCTCTCATCGTCCTCTATTTGACGTATGACGTATCATGTCTTAGCCCGCTGGCAAGACCTAGCAGGAGGACAGATCGTATGAAGCTTTGCCGTTACGGGCCCGTCGGGGCAGAGAAGCCGGGCATGATCGATGCCGACGGCCGCATCCGTGACCTGTCGGCGCATCTGGCCGACATCACCGCCGCCGACCTTGCACCGCAGGAACTGGCCCGCCTCTCCGCGATCGACCCCGCAACGCTGCCGCTGGTGGCGGATGGCGCGCGTTATGGCGTGCCCTTCACCGGCACCCGGCAATTCGTGGCGATCGGCCTCAACTATGCCGATCACGCGGCGGAATCGAACCTGCCGATCCCGGACGAGCCGGTCGTGTTCAACAAGTGGGTCAGTTGCCTGCAGGGGCCGAACGATCCCGTCACCATCCCGCGCGGATCGCTGAAGACCGATTGGGAGGTGGAGCTGGGCGTCGTCATCGGCAGCATCGCCAGCAACGTGACGGAAGCCGACGCGCTGTCGCATGTCGCCGGCTACGTCGTGGTGAACGACGTGTCCGAACGCGCCTGGCAGACGGAGCGCGGCCCCACCTGGGACAAGGGCAAGGGCTTCCCCACCTTCGGCCCGGTCGGCCCGTGGCTGGTCACCGCGGACGAGGTCGGCGATCCGCAGGCGCTGTCCATGTGGCTGGACGTGAACGGCGTCCGCAAGCAGGATGGCTCCACCGCGACGATGATCTTCACCGTGGCCCAGATCATCGCCTATTGCAGCCAGTTCATGACCCTGCTGCCCGGCGACATCATCACCACCGGCACCCCGCCCGGCGTCGGCCTGGGGCAGCGGCCCGAACCCTGGTACCTGAAGGCGGGCGACACCGTGGCGCTGGGGATCGAGCGACTGGGCCAGCAGCAGCAGGTGTTCCACGCCGCCTGACGGGACGGCAGCGGGCGGCGGGACCATCCCCGCCGCCCGCTGCCCGATCAGAACGCGGCCCGCAGGCCCGCCTGCGCCGTGCCGTTGGCGACGTCGCGCCCTGCCTCGCCATTGAGGCTGCCGAACAGGGTGACGCCGCGCGACAGCGCCACATCCGCCCCCAGGCCCAGGATCGCGGTGACGGGCGCCCGGCCCGCGCCATCGGCGCGCAGCGTCACCGGCCCGCCCGCCAGCGCGGCGACCGCGAACGGGTCACTTCCATCGACGCGGTAACGCACGCCCGCATTCACCCATGGCCGCAGCGTCCGCGCCGGATCGGCACGCAGGTCCACCGCGCCATCGACGAAGGTCCAGTCCTGCCGCCGCCGGGCGACCGCCAGCGCGAACGGGCTGCTGCCCCCTTCCGCCACCGCATCGCCCCGCGCGCGGATGAAGGTCGCGCCCACCGACGGCCGCAGCGTCCAGCCGCCGGCCAGCGGCACCGCATGGTCCACCTGGATATCGCCGGTCCACGCCGTCAGGTCGTACCGGCCCACCGGATCGCCCGCCGCCACCGCGCGGGTGGTGGTCGCGTTCTGCCCGTCATAGGCGATCGTGGCGGAGACGCCCGTGCCGCGGTCGCCGCGCCAGCGTGCATGGACGCCCGCCACCACGCCATCCGCCTCGGTCCGGGCGCCCAGCGTGCGCAGCGTCTGGCGGTTGTCGGTCCAACCGACGAAGGCGCCCAGCGACAGCCCGCCACCGGCCCAGCCGATCCCGCCCAGCACGCCATGCCCGTCGCCGCGCGCCTGGGCGATGCCGGCATCGTCGCCGCCGACCTCCCCCGTGCGGCCCAAGACGCTGGCAAAGGTGTACGGCCCCGCTCCGTCCGCCGCCGGGCTCGCCAGCACGCCGCTGCGCGCCAGCCGCGCCAGCTCCAGCCCCTGGTCCACGCTGATCTGGCTGGCCGTGGCATAGGCCTGCGGCGCGATCCGCGCGAAGGCGGCCGCATCCGTGCCCCCTTGCGCATTCACCAGCAGCGGCGCCGCCGACAGCAGCGCCGGGCTGGCGAGCCCGCTGGTCAGCAGATCGTTCACATAGGCGATCGTGCCGCTGACCTGCGGGGTGAAGGCCGCATCGTCCAGGAACTGGCCCAGCAGCCGGATCGTGTCGGCATCCTGCAGGATGAAGCCGAACAGGTCCGCCGACTTCACCACGCTGGTGAAGCTGCCGGTGATCCCGCGGGTCGTGGTGATGAGGTCCAGCGACTGGCCCGGCAGCACGCGGTCCGTCGCCACCAGTTCCAGCGTGGCGCCGGGGGCGATGGTCAGGGCGCCGTCGATCACCAGCCGGTCCGACTGGGCGGGCGCGATCTCGAACACGGCGCGCGACGTGCCCGCCAGCGCGACGTCGCCCACCACGTTCATCGTGCCGGGCGACGCACCGGGGCTGATCGTGCCCGCGACCGCGATGTTCGCCCGCACCGTTCCGGCGGACCCGAAGGTCGCGCCCTGCCCCACATCGATCCGGCCCGCGGTGATGGTCGATCCGGCCAGGCCCACCAGCCGCCCGCCCGTCAGCCCGATCGTGCCCGCCGTCGCGCGGCCCGCGACCGTGGCGAAGCCGCCCGTCATCTGCAACGCCGCGATGTTGTCCAGCCCGGCAAAGGCGACCGGCGCCGCCGCGCTGCCGCCGCTGACCGTCACCACATCATCATTGCCGGTGCCGACGATATTGCCCGCGAAGCGCCCGGCGATCGTCATCCGCCGCGCGCCCGCGCCCAGCACCACCCGCTCCGCCGTCAGCGCGGCATCGGGCGCGATCACCAGGTCGCCGGTCAGGTCCAGCCGGCTGAAGCTGTTGGTGCTGCCCGCCAGCGTCAGCACGCCGGTGCCGCGCGTCTCCACCAGCTCGAACCCGGTCAGCCGGCCGTTCAGCGTCAGCGCGCGCGAAAGGTCGAACCGGGCGGTATCGTTGCCCGCCCCGCCCGCGACCGTGCCCGTCACCGTGCCGCCGGCAGCCACCGTGAACAGGCTGTCGCCCGTGCCAAGGTCCAGCGTGCCGGCGATCGTGCCGCCATCGACCAGCTGCACCTGCCGCACAGTGCCGGCCAGCAGGGCGACGTCACCCGCCTGCCCCAGCGTGCCCGCGACGCGGAGCGTATCCGCCGCCAGCGTGATCGTCTCGAACCCGCGCACGCTGCCGGTCAGCACCTGCGTGCCGGTGGCCATCAGACGCAGCGCGTCCGATCCCGCCCCGCCGTCATACCGGCCCGCCAGCGTGGCGGCGGGCAGCGTCAACAGGTCGTCCCCGCCGCCCAGGCTGACGGACGGGACATCGCCCGTCAACATCACCTGCTCCGCCCGGTCGCTGCCGGTGATCGCATCGACGGTAAAGGCACCGGTGGCCAGCGACAGGTTGGCGCCCGCCAGCGCGATCTCCGCCCAGTTCTGGTCGGGCGTCAGCGTCAGCGTGCCCGGCCCGTCCACCGCCAGCCGTTCGAACCCGCTGCGCGCGCCGATGCCCTGCCGGTCGCCCGACAGCAGCACGCCATAGGTATCGCGCCCCGCGCCGCCATCGACATAGGCGACGCTGGAGCCCGCACCTTCCCAGTAGAAGTCGCTGCCCGCGCCGAACTGCACGCCGCCACCGGCGATCCGGCCCCGGTTGATGACCGACACGCCGGCATCGCCGCCGGTCACGGTCATCGCGCCCGTGGTGCCGATCGCGCCGCCCGCCGCCACCACCAGCGTGCCGCCCGCCAGCTCGATCGTGGGCACGCTGAACGCCCCCAGATAGGTCACGGCCTGCGTACCGGTCTGCATCAGCCGCTCGAACCCGATGAACTGCCCGGCATTGATCGCGCCCGCCTTGTCCGCGTCCACCACGAACAGGTCGTTGCCGGCGCCGCCAACCGCCATGCCGAGCTGCGCGGCGCCCCCTTGCACGAACACGTCGTCGCCCTGCCCCAGGAACACCAGCCCGTCGATGGTGCCGCGGTTCTCGACCCGGTCATTGCCGGGGGCCGGATAGTCGCTGAACACGACATCACCCGCGATCGTCCCGGTGTTGACGAGGGTCGCCCCGGCCGTCGTCGCCAGGCTGACGGCGCCAAACCGGCCATCGCCGATCGAGCCCGCATTGTTCAGCACCAGCGGCCCGTCACCGAACATGGCGACGCCGTAATCGGGCCGCCAGAACAGGCTGTCCGATTGCACGGTCACGCTGCCGGTATTGGTGAAGCTGGCGATGTCGCCCCGCACGCCGCCCGACACCGCGCCGCTGTTTTCCAGCCGGGCCAGGCTCGTCGCGATGGCGGTGGCCGGGTCGTAGAAGATGTATGATGACCAGGTGGTGATCGCGCCGGCGATGTCCGCCCGGTTGGCGACCGTGCCGACGCCGCCGACCAGCAGGTCGCCCGTCGCGGCCGTGCCGCCGGTGACGGTCACGGTCGCATCCGCCGCGGCCGCCTCCACCGCGAAGCGCTGGAAATTGACCACGCCGGCAGGCAGGCCCAGCGTCACACTGGCATTCGTGGCACGGCGATGCAGCAGGATGTCGTCCCCGCCCGCGCCGTCCACGGTGCCCGTCACGCCGGTCGCATCGCCCGTCATCACGAAAAGGTCGGCGGCATCGCCGAACAGCACGTCGCCCGTGACGGTGCCGCCCGCCGCGATGTAGCTGCCCGTGCCGTAGGACCGCATCGGCTGCCCGTCCCAGCGCACGGCATAGCCGAGGTCAACGGTGCCGGTGATCGTGCCCGCATTGCCGACATGGCCGGACGATGACCGGATCGCCGTGCCCGACGTGCTGGCGATCGTCCCGCCCGTCAGGTTCACCAGCGTGCGCATGTCCAGCACCGCCACGTCGTCCGTCCGGATCGTGCCGCTGTTGGTGATCGCGTCCACCTGCCGCACGGCGGCGCTGGCCGACCCCGCGACCTGCACGATGCTGCCGGTGTTGGTCAGCGCCGCGACGGTGGTCACGCCGACCCCGCCCGCCAGGTTGATCGTGCCGTTATTGATGACCGTGCCGATCCGGTCGAACGACCCACTGATCGCGCGCGGCCGCTGATCGCCGGTGCCGACCGGGGCCGTGCCCGTCTGCCGGACGGTGATGGTCCCGGCATTGGTGAAGGTCTGCCCCGTCAACTGCACCGCGGTATAGGCGGCGGAGAAGTCGTTGACCGGCCGCTCCATCGTCAGGTCGCCGCGGCTGATCACGTCCAGCACCGGCGGGTTGTTGATGCCCGGCACGTAGGACGACATGCTGATGAGCTGTCGCCCCGTCGTGGCGATATCCACGTCCAGGTCGACCGATCCCCCGCCGCTCAGCGCCAGCGTCTGCGCCGCCGTGCCATCGCCCGTCAGCACCAGCCGCGCCCCTTCGGCGATGTTGTAGCCGACGGAACGGAACCCCGCCTCCGTCCGATGCACGGCCGCCACATCGCTGGTGACGCGGTACAGCAGCGTGGCATCCGTCGTGGTCACGGTGCCGGTGATCCCGGCGAAGCGCCCCGGCCCGGTATTGACGATGTTCGTTTCCAGCAGGCCGCCGGCGCCCAGCGTCAGGTTGCCGTTCAGGACGCCGCCGTCCTGTGCATGATAGCTGCCCGATCCGCCGAACACGTTGGCGGGCAGGTTCACATCGCCATTGATCGTGCCGGCATTGGACACGCTCACCCCCGAGGCAAACCGGTCCGGCGTGATGCCAATCGCCTGCGTGCCGCCGGTGATGATGCCACCTGCCAGGTTCACGATGTGCCCTTCCCAGTCCAGCGTCACGCCCGTGCCGTCGGACCGGATCGTGCCGCTGTTCGCCAGCGTTCCGCCCAACTGCACGCCGACCGTGCGGCCTTCGATCAGGCCGCTGTTGAGGGCGCCCATCCACGATCCGGGCGACAGGTCGGCGCCGATCCCGCCGGTCGACCGGATGGTTCCGCTATTGGTGAACAGGCCCCTATTGGCGGCGCCGGTACCGCCGGCGATGATCGTGCCGCTGTTGGTGATCGACCCGCCCGACGCCAACCCGTTGCCGGCGGCGTCGATCAGGCCGGTATTGACGAAGTTCTGGCCGCCCGCGGCGAAGACGCCGACGGTGCCCGCCCGGGTGGTGCGGATCGTCCCTTCGTTGGTGATCGTGGAGCCGAACCCGCCATTGCCGACCAGCGCCTGCTCGACCCCCTCGACCGTGCCGCGGTTGATGGCCGAACCCTGGCCGGTGATGGTGATCGTCGTCGGCGCCGCCATGGCGAAGCTGGTGCCCAGCGTGACGGTGGCGCCCTGCCCCACGTCGAAGCTGAGCTGTTCGAAACCGGTGAACAGGTCGATCCGGCCGTCGATCAGCGTGTCGCCGTCGATGCGGACCGCCACCAGGTCGGTCCCCGCGCCGCCGTCGATGGTGCCGGTGATGCCGGTCTGGAGCGTCGGGACGCCGTTGTAACGGGCGATCAGGTAGTCATTGGTGCCGCCCAGGATGACGTCGCCGGCGATCACGCCGTCCACGCTGTCGATCGTGCTGGTGGGGAAATACGCGGAACCGGTGCCGCGGACCACGATGTCGCCTTCGATCCGCCCGCGGTTCGTCACCCGGACCATCGCGTTGGCATCGATCGCGATCCCGTCGCTGCCGCCGGTGATGATGCCGCCCGCGCCATTGTCCACCAGCACGCCATCGCCATACAATGCCGCCCCGCTGCCGGTGTTGATGACCGTGCCGGTATTGGCGAAGCCCGTGTAATCGGGCGTGAAGTGGCGCAGCGTCGCCTCGCTGCTGTTCGTGCGGATGGTCCCGCTGTTGGTCTTGGGCCCGGCATAATTGGTGGTGGCGCCGGTATCCACCGCCGCCACGCTGCCGCCGTCGATGATGCCGGCATTGTCGAACCGGCCGACGGTGCCGCGGATCGCGCCGATCGTCCCGCCCGCCCGGTTCGTCAGGTGCAGCACCGTGCCCTGCGTCGCGCCATCGGTCTGGATCGCCACGCCCGCCGTGCCGCTGATCGCCCCCGCATTGTCGAGCGACACCTCCATCCGGGTCGACGGGTTGCCGCCGGCGGCGGCGGTGGACGTGGCGATGCCATTGGTGCCGGTCACGACGCCGCCCGCCGCGACATTGATCGCGATCCGCGTCCCTTCGTAGGAGAACGGGCCGGACGCCGGATTGGCGATGCCCAGGATGCCCGCCGCGCTGCCGCCATCCACGCTGCCGGCAACGTTGATCGTCGCGTTCTCCAGCGAATAGCTGTTCGATTGCGGGATGGCGACCGTCACCTGCCCGGCCACCTGCGCCCCCGCCACCACGTCCACCGTGCTGTTCGGGGTATCGACAATCACCCCATCACCATCGATGCCGGTGCAGGTGGTGGTCCCGCCCGCCACCGTCGGATCGGGCGCGCATTGCGCCAGCGCCGGGCTGGCGCAGGCGGCGCCGATCGCGACCATGCTGGTACCCAGCACGAGCCCGGCCCGACGCACCCCGATGGCGCGCGCATACATCGATGTCATGAAATTCCCCTCATCGCCGGACCCCCGCCCGGCACAACCGGACAAGCAATGCCGCAGGTCAAGGAACCTGTCCATCCCGCACCGGCAGCAGTGCGGCAGCATACTTTTCAACAATGTAGCAGTTGTAAACGCCCCGCCCGCTGCGGGCGCCGGCGCGGCGGGCGATGTCCTTTACGGCAGCACCTGGCGGATCGCGTCCCATTGTTCGTCCACCGCGCGCCGGCCCGCCGCCATGCCGGCGCGGATCTTGGCGGGATCGAATTCCAGCGTGTCGGAATAATTGCGGTCGGGCTCGATCACGCTGATCCGGGCGAAGCGGTATTGCGCGATCTGCCGGTCCAGCGGCGCCAGCACGGCCGCGATCTGGCTGCCGCTCAGCCCCTCCGCCATCAGCAGCGGCAGCATCGCCCCGCGCGCGGCCAGGATGTCGTTGATCAGCGCCGTGTTGGCGAGGTCGTTGCGCGATACCTCCGCCTGCAGCAGGTCCACCGCGCGCTGCGCGATCGGCAGCAGGCCACCATAATGCTTCGTTCCCGCCGCCTTCGCCGTGGGGCTGGCGCGGATCACCAGCACGCCCGTGGGGTTCAGCGCCAGCGCCGCGCCCAGCGGGGTCACGTCCGTCACCCCGCCATCCACCCATTGCTCCCCGCCGGCATCCTCCAGCGGGTCGAAGAACACCGGCATGGCGCAGCTGGCATAGACCCAGTCGGCGATATGCGCCGCGGCCCCCTTGTCGATGGTGCGGAACTGCCCGGTCTTCAGGCTCACCACCCCCAGATGCAGGTCCACCGGCGAGGCGGAGAGCCGGTCGGGCCGCGCGAACCTGCGCAGCAGGGCGCGTAAGGGGGCCGTGTCGTACAGCCCCTTCTTGCTGGTCAGCGCCGCCAGCAGCGGGCCACCACGCTGGCGGTAGATGTCGCCATTGCCATCCAGCCCCAGCCAGATGTCGCGCAGGCCCGCCACATCGTCCTGCGCCACGCCCAGCGCCTGGATCGCGCCGGTGGAGGTGCCGACGACGATGTCGGGCCGGACCCCGCGATCATGGATCAGCGCCTCCAGCGCGCCCACCTGGAACGCACCCTTGGCACCGCCGCCGCTCA
Source organism: Croceibacterium sp. TMG7-5b_MA50 (assembly GCF_039830145.1). NCBI lineage: Bacteria > Pseudomonadati > Pseudomonadota > Alphaproteobacteria > Sphingomonadales > Erythrobacteraceae > Croceibacterium > Croceibacterium sp. TMG7-5b_MA50. The sequence continues at coordinate 196,753 of NZ_CP156083.1, forward strand.
GCACCACCGCCAGCTTCCCGGACATGACGTCCCTCCCCGCCATTGCTTAGCATGGCAAGGAATACCGCCGTGCCGCGTGCCTGTCCATGACGCGCCCGCCCCATGCAACAGCCCCCTCCCGCGACGGACGCGGAAGGGGGCCGGTGCGCCTGTTCAGGGCTGCGGGATCACATCGGCGGACGGGCCGGATCGGGGGTGGTCGGTTGCGTCATCGTGTCGTCCGGCGTCATGGTGTCATCGGGCGCCGTCGTCGGGCTGTCGGGCATCGGCGTGCCCGGTGCGGTCGTGTTCGGCGCGGGCGTCGGGGTCGACGGGCGCATCGTGTCCGGCTGCGATGGCGTGGTGGTGCGCGGCGTCGTCATCGGGTCATTCGGCGTCATCGGATCGTTGGGGTTCATCGGATCGGTCGTGGACGGCAACTCGCCGGGGGTGGCCGGGTCCGTCGGGTTCATGGGATCGGTCGGCTGCGACGGGTCCAGCGGATCGGTCGGAACCGGCTGCGTCTGCGGGCTGGTCTGCGGGGCGGTGGTCGTCGTGTCCTGCGCCTGCGCGGCACCGGCCATCATCGTGGCGGCGATCAGCCCGGTCATCATGATCTTCATCTCGGCATCCTTTATGTATTATCTGTGTGCCGGGATGACGCATGGGCCGGCCTTATGGCTCCGGCAAATGCGGCAGAACGGTGGCTGACCGGGCCGATCGCCCCCTTTTCGCCGCATTTCCCACGCACCCTTGCCGGGTTGAACCTGTTCCGGTACGCTTACGCGGCAAAAAGCTTCAGGATTGCCCGCGATGTCCGATCCGCATTCAATTGCCAGCCAGATCGGCGATCTCGCTCAATCGGGGGAGCGGATGATCGAACGCCTGCGCAAGCGGGCCTTCCTGCCCGAAAGCCGCAAGGGGCTGAACGTGCGCTTCGGCATTGCGGAGGCGGCGCAGCTGCTCGGCTGTTCCACCAACCGTATCCGCATGGCGGAAGATGACGGCCGCCTCCCCCCTGCCCCCGCCAGCGAGACCGGGCGGCGCACCGGCTACACGGTGGAGGAGCTGCTGAACATGCGCGCCGTGCTGGGCGCCAGTCCGGCCCGCGCGCCACTTGACCAGCCGGCGATCGTCGCGGTGCAGAACTTCAAGGGCGGCGTCGGCAAGTCCACCGTCACCACCCACCTGGCGCATTATTTCGGTGTGCAGGGCTACCGCGTGCTGGTGGTGGATTGCGACAGTCAGGCGACCACCACCACCCTGTTCGGCTTCAACCCGCACTTCAACATCACGCGGGAGGAGACGCTGTACCCCTACCTCTCCATCGACCCGACGCAGGCCGACCTGCTGTATGCCGTGAAGCGCACGCCGTGGCCGAATGTGGACCTGATCCCGTCCAACCTGGAACTGTTCGACGTGGAGTACGAGCTCGCCGCCGCCGGCAGCGACGGGCAGAGCGTGCTGGCCGCGCGCTTCCGCAAGTTGAAGCAGGGGCTGATGGACCTTGCCCGCGATTACGACATCGTGATCCTCGATCCCCCGCCAGCACTGGGCACGATCAGCCTGGCGGTGATGCAGGCGGCCAATGCGCTGCTGGTGCCGCTGGCCGCGACGACGCCCGATTTCTGTTCCACCGTGCAGTTCCTGTCCATGATGGATCAGGTGCTGGAACAATTGGTGGAGGCCGGAATATCGGTCGATTACAGTTGGGTACGGCTGATCTGTTCCAAGTTTGACGCCAACGATCCCAGTCACGACATGGTCCGCGCGATCATGGAACAAAGCTTCGGCCCGGCGCTGCTGCCGGTGCCAATCCTCGATTCTGCCGAGATCAGCCATGCCGCCCTGCGCATGATGACGGTGTACGAACTGGAGAAGCCGATCGGCACCCCCCGCACGCACAAACGCTGCCGCGCCAATCTGGACGAGGCGCTGGGCCAGATCGAGCAGCTGGTCCGCACCGGCTGGGGCCGCGCCGAACGCATCGACGAGGAGCTGCTGGTCAATGGCTGAGCGCCCCGTTTCCCCTGCGGTGTTTCCCCGGGGAAACATGGCCGCCGGTTGCCGATGTTTCCCCGGGGAAACACTTTCCTACAGCCCCCTGCCCCGCCTAACGGCCGCGCCGCAACAGGGAGGAGCCTGATCCATGGCACGCAAGCAGAAGGACTATCTCGCCGGACTGCTGGCCGATGACGAGCCCGCCGCGCCGCCCCCGTCGAGCGAGCCGGTGGCCGAATACAAGGGCGTGCTGGATCGTCAGCAGGATCATGTCCGCCATCTGCGGCAGGAGAAGCTGGAACGGCGCGCCGGCACCACCCTGCTCGGCCGGGAAAGCGCCCTCGCCCGTGTCGCCAGCGGGGAGGTGCGGCAGGTCACGCAATTGCTGCTCGATCCTGCGCGCGTGCGGATCTGGCCGGGCAATGCCCGGTCCTATGCCCACCTGTCGGAGGAAAGCTGCCGCGAGCTGATCGATTCGATCATCGCCGAAGGGGGCCAGAAGGTGCCCGCCGTGGTCCGCCGCGTGGAAGGCGATCCCGACCATGAGTTCGAGGTGATCGCCGGCACGCGGCGCCATTGGTCGATCAGTTGGCTGCGGGCGCATTCCTACCCACAGATGCAATTGCTGGCGCAGGTGCAGCAATTGGATGACGAGGCGGCGTTCCGGCTGGCCGACCTCGAAAACCGCGCCCGCGCCGATGTGTCGGACCTGGAACGGGCACGCAATTACGCCGCTGCGCTGGCCGATCATTACGACAATCACCAGACCCGCATGGCCGAACGGCTGCGCGTGTCGAAGGGGTGGCTGTCCAAGATGCTGCGGGTCGCCGCCTTGCCCGACAAGGTCGTCGCCGCCTTCCCCTCCCCCGCCGACATCCAGTTGAAGCCCGCTTATCCGCTGGCGCAGGCGCTGGACGGGCCGCAGCGGCGCGCGATCATCGATCTGGCGGATCGCATCCGCCAGGAACAGGCCCATCGCCGCGACGCCGGGCAGCCCCCCTTCCCCGCCAACGAGGTGATCGGCCGCCTGCTGCGCGCCGGCGCTGTCCGCTCCGCCGCACCTGCCGCGGTGACGATCGACGGCGCGCATGGCCGCCCGGCGGTCAGCGTCACCGGCACCAACCGGCAGGGCGTGACGCTGCGGCTGCATGCCGGGCACGGCCTGTCGGACGAGGCGCTGTTGCAACGGGTCGGCGATGCGCTGGCGCAACTGGCCGGGGACGGGCGCGGGCTGCAACGGTGAGCGCCCTGCCCCGCCCTTCCCGCCGTCCGGTGTTTCCCCGGGGAAACATGCCCCGACCGACGCGGAGCACACG